>NZ_RHFJ01000039.1:0-31985 GCF_003718675.1 Marichromatium sp. AB32 | reverse complement strand
ATCTCAACCCCTGTTCGAGCGGCGCGACGGTGAGCGCGAGCGACAGATCGCCGGCGACGAAGCTGCCCCAGTCGCTGACCTGGGTGGCATGGATGCCGAAGTCGCGCAGCTGTTCGGCGAGCAGCTCGCGGCGTCCGGTGCTCTCGGCCACCAGCAGCACCCGCTGCCCCGGGGTGTCGAGGAAGCGCTGCAGCGCCTGCGCCGGCTCGGCGGCGCGGGCCTGCAGCTCCAGCGCTGGCAGGTCGAGGGTGGCGAAGTTGTCGACCCCGGCATAGCCCTTGGGGCGAGTGTCGAACGGTGCGGTGCGGTAGTTCACCCCGGGCATGCGGTTGAGCGCGGCGGCCAGTTCGTCGGCGCCGAGATAGAGCCGCGCGGGGGCGAGCAGCGGGCGCTCGGCGTCGTGGCGACGCTGCTCATGGCGCTCGGCGACGGTGGCGAGGAAGCCCGCGCCGGCCTCGCGACCGCTCGCCGGTTCGATCGCCAGGGTGGTGGCGGGCAGATAGTCGAAGAGGGTGGCGGTGTCGTCGAAGAACAGCGGCAGATAGGACTCGATGCCGCCCGGTGTGCGCCCCTCCGAGACCTCGCGATAGATCAGGCTGCGTTGCGGATCGCCCTCGATGCTGGCGCGATAGCGGCTGCGGAAGCCGGCGATCGCCTGCTCGTCGAAGGGGAACTCGCGCGCCGGCAGCATCCGCACCTGCTCGATGCGGTCGTGCGAGCGCTGGGTCTCGGGATCGAACAGACGAATGCTCTCGACCTCGTCGTCGAACAGGTCGATGCGCAGCGGTTGCTGCCCGCCCATCGGGAAGACATCGAGCAGCGAGCCGCGTACCGCGTATTCGCCGTGTCCCATCACCTGCGAGACACAGCTGTAGCCGGCGTGTTCGAGTCGCAGTCGGGTGGCGTCGAGATCGAGTCGGTCGCCGCAGGCGAGCACCAGCGAGTGGGCGTCGACATAGTCGCGCGGCGGCAGGCGCTGGAGCAGGGTCGCCACCGGCACCACCAGTACGCCACGGGTCAGCCCCGGCAGACGGTGCAGGGTCAGCAGCCGCTCCGAGATCAGCTCGGGCAGGGGCGAGAAGACGTCGTAGGGCAGGGTCTCCCAGTCGGGGAAGCCGAGCACCGGGAGATCGCTGCCGGTGAGGAAGAAGCCCAGCTCGGCGTGCAGCCGTCGCGCCGCCTGCACGTCCTCGGCCAGGGCCAGCACCAGTCCGGGGTGACGTCTGGCGGCGGTGGCGATGGCGAGCGCCGCGCCGGCCCCGTGCAGCCCGCCCCAGCACCTGCGTTCACCCGCCCCTTCGGGCAGCGGTGGTTCGAGCGGGGAGTGCAGGGTGGCGGATGTGGCCTGGTTCACGAACGGGTCCTCGTCATTTCGACAAGCGTGGAATTCTCGCACAGCATGAGCGGATGTGCAGACGGGGCGGCGGGGGCCGTTCTGTATGAGTACGGGCAGGGCAGTCGTCGGTTTTTTTTACGGTTTTCGTGCTCGCTTTTGCTCGTGGTGTGCTGGTTTTGAAGAAACCTTTTAGCCTTCAGTTGGTTGTCTTTATATGGCATGGGGCGTGCTCTAAGTGTCGAGTCGGGTGCGCGCCATCGTTGCGAGACGGGATGGCCCCGGTGCGGCGCACGATGCTCCGCGAGGATGGATCCGCCCCGGCACAAGGAAGACAACGGAGTTGAGTCAACATGATGAAGCGAATGGTGATGAAAAAGATGGCGCTGGCTGCCCTGGTGCTAGGGACCTTGGGCAACGCGGTCGCCGGACCGGTGGTGACCCAGTGGGGATACAGCGCCGATGCACGTTTCGTAGATAATCGGTTCTCAGGGTCGAGTGGTGAGATTCAGGTCACCGGCAGCGAGTTGTCCTGGGGGAGCGGATCTTATTGTTCCGGTATGGATACTTGGCTTGGGTGTTGGGGCACAACGGTGACGCCTGATTTCCGTAGCCCCAGCACCGACGCCGATCACAACCGCAGCGCCTTGACCATCGGCAATGGCGTGACCAATGACCTGACCGGCGGCGGCCCGGCCGTCGGCTCGGTCGCGACGGTCGTCGACGGCAGCGCTGATGACGCCGCCGAGATCGGCGTCGGCACCAGCCTGACCCACTGGAACAATCGGCTCTCGTCGCGCTACTCGACCCTGGAGTGGGGGCGTGTCGCGACCAGTCTGACCTTGACGCCAGAGCTGCCCGCCAGTGGCGCCAGCATCGATACCCGGACCCTGGACTTCGAGTTCTTCTTCAAGGAAACGGCGAACCAGGGGACGTGTGCCGGCGACAGCACCAACCCCTGTCCTGATCTGTTCGGGTTGCTCGCCGTGCAGACCCTGGATATCCCCTTCCTCTACGATGGCAACGAGTATCTGGTGAGCCTGCTGCTGCAGGATGCCAGCGGCGGGGTCGCACCGATCGCCACCCTGCACGAGGAGGAGTGCGCCGCGCTCGGGCTGGGCGCCGGGTGTCAGGGCTTTCGCACCGCCGAGGAGCAGGCGACCACCTTCCAGTTCGCCTTCGCGGTCAGCACCGAGGCGCTGTTCCCGCCGGCCGTGGCCCAGCCGGTCCAGTCGGTGCCGTTGCCGGCTCCGCTGGGGCTGATTGGCGGCGGGCTCCTTGCCGCGGGGCTGTCGCGTCGGTTGGGTCGTCGCGGCCGCTAGGGCGTGGCGAAGACCCGGGTCGGGGCTTGTCCTCCCCGATCCGGGTTCGACGATCTCGGCGCGATCGCTGCAGGTGTGCGCCGTTTCAATCAGATGGCGCAGATCGACCGGTTTTGGATCGAGCGCCATCAACAGTCGTTCCGCGTGTCCGCGCTCGCCGGTCCCGACGCCGTCGGGCCGGGGCCGTCGCGTGCTGACGCCCGCCCGGGCCTCCTCGGACATGGCTGAGCTGAATCAGCGTCTTGGTCTTCATCGCATGCTCCTGTTGTCACGGACCTCGGTGAGGGAGAGTCGACACCCCTGGTGTGACGTCTCCCCCGTGGCGGCGGCCTGGCGCGCTCGCCTGCCATCGCTGTTCGGACACCCCTGAAAAACAGACAAGCCTGTCTTTTTTACCGCCTGTCATGACCCCGGTGTCACATGGGAGTGAAGCAGTGCCGTGGCAGCCCGCGGGGTGCGGGCGCGGATCTTGAAAGCCTTGGCGCTATGCGTAAAACAGACGAGTGAAAACCCGGGCGCGATCACGGTTGCGCCAACCCGGGATCAATCGATTGTTGGGCGGGCATCTTCGGTGCCTCCGCGTCCTCCGGACAGTGCGGTCAGACGTTGCACGCGATTGAACACATTTGACAGCATTCGATGAAGTTGCGCTAAACTGCGCCGCCGTGCAGCGAAATTGATCGCTTCTACGCCGTCCTTTCGGTGACGTCGGTGCCGTGTCGCGGTGTGCATCCTTTGCACCCAGACCGCCTTTGGGTATATTGCTGCAAAGCAGCAAGTGCAGCCGAACGATCCTCACCGTTCTGACTCGGTCCACTGAACCGGCCATTCCTGAGGCTAACCAATGCTTCGAAAGATACTGATCGCGAACCGCGGAGAGATTGCGGTGCGTGTCATTCGCGCCTGCGCCGAGATGGGCATCCGCTCGGTGGCAATCTATTCCGAAGCGGATCGCCATTCGCTTCATGTCAAGAAGGCCGACGAGGCCTATAGCCTGGGCAGCGATCCGCTGGCCGGTTATCTCAATGTCCACACCATCGTCAACCTGGCCGTGGCCACCGGCTGCGATGCCATTCATCCCGGCTATGGCTTCCTCTCCGAGAACCCGGAGCTGGCCGCTGCCTGTGCCCGGCGTGGGCTGACCTTCATCGGTCCGAGCGCCGAGGTGATCGCACGGATGGGCGACAAGACCGAGGCCCGTCAGGCGATGATCCGCGCCGGGGTGCCGGTCACGCCCGGCAGTGATGGCAACCTCGCCAA
Source organism: Marichromatium sp. AB32 (assembly GCF_003718675.1). Lineage (NCBI taxonomy): Bacteria > Pseudomonadati > Pseudomonadota > Gammaproteobacteria > Chromatiales > Chromatiaceae > Marichromatium > Marichromatium sp. AB32. The sequence goes on along the minus strand of NZ_RHFJ01000039.1, from coordinate 28,070 downwards.
CCTCGACGAGGCGCTGGCCTGCGCCGAGCGTGTCGGCTATCCGGTGATGCTCAAGGCCACCTCGGGTGGCGGCGGTCGCGGCATCCGGCGTTGCGATGACGCCGAGGCGCTGCGCCACAACTACCAGCGGGTGATCTCCGAGGCGACCAAGGCCTTTGGCCGTGCCGAGGTCTTCATGGAGAAGTGCGTGGTCAATCCGCGCCACATCGAGGTCCAGGTGCTCGCCGACCATCATGGTCACTGCGTGCATCTGTTCGAGCGCGATTGCTCCATCCAGCGGCGCAATCAGAAGCTGATCGAGATCGCCCCCTCGCCGCAGCTCGACGAGGCCGAACGCCAGTACGTCGGTGGTCTGGCGGTGTTGGCCGCGCGCGCCGTGGGCTATACCAATGCCGGCACGGTCGAGTTCCTCCAGGATAGCGACGGGCGCTTCTACTTCATGGAGATGAACACCCGCATCCAGGTCGAGCACACCATCACCGAGACCATCACCGGCGTCGACCTGGTCGAGGAGCAGATCCGCATCGCCGCCGGGCTGCCGCTGCGCTTCGCCCAACACGAGATCCAGCGCCGCGGCTTCGCCATCCAGTTCCGCGTCAATGCCGAGGACCCGAAGAACAACTTCCTGCCGAGCTTCGGGCGCATCTCGCGTTATTACGCCCCGGGTGGGCCGGGCGTGCGCACCGATGGCGCCATCTACACCGGTTATACCGTCCCGCCCTATTACGATTCGATGCTCGCCAAGGTCATCGTCTGGGCGCTGAACTGGGACGACGTGATCAATCGTGGCGACCGTGCACTGCGCGATACCGGGTTGTTTGGCGTCAAGACGACCATCCCCTTCTACCAGGAGATCCTGCGTCACCCGGATTTCCGCGCCGGAAGCTTCAATACCAGCTTTGTCGAGTCGCATCCCGAGCTGCTCGAATACTCGACCAAGCGCCGAAGCGAGGATGTTGCCGCGGCACTGGCCGCAGCGATCGCCGCACACGCCGGGCTCTAGCCGCCGGGGCGCGGGCGCCGCTGCCCGCGCGATGCTTCAATCCCTCACGGTGCCGGGCAAGCCCCGGCCGAGAACGAGACCATGCCGAAGATCAATATCACCGACGTCATCCTGCGCGATGCCCATCAATCGCTGATCGCCACCCGGATGCGCACCGAGGACATGCTACCGATCTGCCCCAAGCTCGACGCCATCGGGTTCTGGTCGCTCGAGTGCTGGGGCGGGGCGACCTTCGACGCCTGCGTGCGCTTTCTCAAGGAGGACCCCTGGGAGCGATTGAGCCGGTTGCGCGAGGCGCTGCCCAACACCCGGCTGCAGATGTTGCTGCGCGGTCAGAACCTGCTCGGCTACCGTCACTACTCCGACGACGTGGTGCGTGCCTTCGTCACCCGTGCCGCGGCCAACGGCATGGATGTCTTCCGCATCTTCGACGCGCTCAACGATCTGCGTAACCTCAAGACCGCGATCGAGGCGACCAAGGCCGCCGGCAAGCACGCCCAGGGCACCATCTGCTACACCGTCAGCCCGGCGCACGATACCGCGGGCTTCGTGCGCATGGGGCGCGAACTGGCCGAGATGGGTTGCGACTCGATCGCCATCAAGGACATGGCCGGGCTGCTCACCCCCTTCGCCACCGCCGAGCTGGTCAAGGCGCTCAAGGACAGCGTCGAGCTGCCGCTGCACCTGCACTCGCACGCCACCTCGGGGCTGGCCGACATGTGCCATCTCAAGGCGATCGAGAACGGCTGTGACACCATCGATACCGCCATCTCGGCCTTCGCCGGCGGCACCTCCCACCCGCCGACCGAGAGCCTGGTGGCGGCGCTGCGCGGCACCGAGTACGACTCCGGGCTGGACCTGGAGGCGATCCAGGAGGTCGGCATCTACTTCCACCAGGTGCGCAAGAAGTACCACCAGTTCGAGAGCGACTTCACCGGGGTCGACACCCGCGTCCAGGTCAACCAGGTGCCGGGCGGGATGATCTCCAACCTCGCCAACCAGCTGCGCGAGCAGAACGCGCTCGATCGCATGGAGGCGGTGCTCGCCGAGATCCCCAAGGTCCGCAAGGATCTCGGCTATCCGCCCCTGGTCACCCCGACCTCGCAGATCGTCGGCACCCAGGCGGTGCTCAACGTGCTCACCGAGAAGCGCTACGAGAGCATCACCAACGAGGTCAAGGGCTATCTCCAGGGACGCTACGGTCAGGCCCCGGCGCCGGTCGACGCCGCGTTGCAGCGTCAGGCGATCGGCAACGCCGAGGCCATCGACTGCCGCCCGGCCGATCTGCTCGAACCCGAGCTGGCGCGGCTGCAGGGCGAGATCGGCGCGCTCGCCGAGGGTGAGGAGGACGTCCTCACCTACGCCATGTTCCCCGAGATCGGTCGCGCCTTCCTCGAGCAGCGCGCCGCCGGCACCCTCCAGCCCGAGCCGCTCGAGCCGCCGCCGAGCGAGACGGCGGCCAACGCCCCGACCGAGTTCAACGTCGCGGTCCACGGCGAGACCTATCACATCAAGGTCACCGGCGCCGGCCACAAGGGGCAGGCCGATCGTCACTTCTACTTCACCATCGACGGTGTGCCCGAGGAGGTGGTGGTCGAGACCCTCGACGAGCTGGTGCTCACCGGCGGCGCCGAGGGTGCGGTGGCGCAGAAGATCGCCGGCAAGCGGCCGCGTCCGAGCGCGCCCGGGCACGTCACCACCTCGATGCCGGGCAACATCGTCGACGTGCTGGTCGCCGAGGGCGACCGGGTCGAGGCCGGTCAGCCGCTGCTGATCACCGAGGCGATGAAGATGGAGACCGAGATCCAGGCGCCGATCGCCGGCACCGTGACCGAGGTCTTCGTCGCCAAGGGTGACTCGGTCAGCCCCGACGAGGTGCTGATCGCGATCGAGGCCTGATCGCGGCGCCGGGCGTCCTCACCAGGGCGCCCGGCCCCGATCGTGGGCCTCGGCGAGTGCCCGTCCGCGCTGCTCGATCACCCCGCGGGCGCCGAACAGCGCGGCGGCGAACAACAGCAGACAGAGCAGGATCGCGCTGTGCAGCCCGAGCAGCCCCTGCACCAGCCCGATGGCGAGCAGCCCGAAGGCCCCGGCGAGCTTGGTCGCCAACCCCCAGAAGCCGAACAGCTCGGCCGCGCGCGAGCGTGGCGCGAACAGCCCCACCAGGGTGCGGGTCGAGGACTGACAGGCGCCGAGACTCAAGCCCGCCACACAACCGACCACCAGAAAGACGTGCTGCGCCTCCCAGTCGAGCCCGAAGCGGCTCTGCGCCTGGCTGGCGATCTCCGGGGTGAGATAGATCAGCGCGATGGCCGCCAGCCACATCCACAGGGTGATGCGATAGGTGCGCAGCGCCCCCAGCCGATCCTGCACGAAGCCGAAGCCCAGCGCCCCGAGCGCGGCGGTGATCTGCACCAGCACGAACATCAGGGTGCGCACCTCGCCGTCCCAGCCGATCACCTGGGCGCCGTAGATGAAGGCGTAGGTGATGATGATCGAGATCCCGCTCATCGAGAAGAACACCGAGACCAGCAGCAGCGCCAGGTCGGGGTGCCCGCGCAGGTGGGCGAGGGTCTGCGCCACCCGACCCAGACCGAGCCGCAACGCGCCCTGGCCGAGCGGCCGCGGTCGCGGTCGCGCGCGCTCGCGCACCCAGAGGAAGGTCGGGATGGCGGCGAGCAGGAAGAACACCGCCGCCCAGGGACCGACCCAGCGGATGCGCTCGAAGTTCTCGGCACTGACCTCGCCGAGCACCAGCAGCACGAAGATCGCCGAGCACATGCCGCCGATATAGCCGAGCGCCCAGCCGAACCCCGAGATCTTGCCGAGGTCCTCGGGCGGGCCCAGCCCGGGCAGGAAGCTTGCGATGAAGGACTCGCCGAGCGAGTAGGCGAGGTTGGAGACGATCAGCAGCACCACCCCCAGCCAGGCAAGCCCCGGGGCGACGAAATAGAGCGCGGCGGTGGCGAGCACGGTGACCAGATAACTGGCGAAGAGAAAGCGCTTCTTGCTCGCGTCATAGTCCATGATCGCCCCGGCCACCGGGGCGCAGACCACCGCCAGCAGATAGCTCGCCGCCAGCGCCAGACTCCACAGCAGATTGCCGATGCGATAGTCCGGCGCGTCCCCGACGATCACCCGGGTGAACAGATCGCCGAACACCACGGTGATGATCAGCAGCGTATAGGACTGATTGGCGAAGTCGAACATCGCCCAGCCGAACAGCTCGCGCGCGGGTGCGCGCTGGCGGGAGGCGGTCGGGGTGGTGGTCGTCGCGGTCATCGTCGGCCCAATCCTCGGTCTCGGTCGGGGGATTGAACCGCAAAGGCGGGGAGAAAGCGAACGTCGTCAGCGGCCAGCCGCCAGTCGCCAGTCGCCAGTCGCCAGTCGCCAGTCGCCAGGGGATTGAACCGCAAAGGCGCGAAGGGTTTTGTCGGGTGGGGGAGGGCGCGGCGTGTCCGCCGGGGGGGCGGCATCCGGTCTTCGGCTCGCGGCTCAGGCGGGTTGCTGTCTGATCGCGGCTCGGGTCGGGTTTTCGCCGAACGTCAAAAGGCCGACCGCTCAGGCCCTCTTTGTGTGCTTTGCGGCCTCGTGGTTCAAATCGGTCCCCCGCCGCCCTCGTTGAGGGCTGGCGTCCGCTGGCGGCTGGGGGCTGAAGGCTGGCAGCTCCGCTCCGCGGCTTTGTTCTGGTGCGTCATGCACCGTCAATGACATTTTTTGGTTCTCGCGTATTTGCCTATAATCCCCGTGGACATGGCCGCGCGTCCTGGGCGGGTGGTCGACAACTGGGGGAGGACGATGGCAAGCACCGAGACCTTCTACGAGGTGATGCGCCGGCAGGGGATCAGCCGCCGCAGTTTCCTCAAATACTGCAGTCTGACCGCCGCCGCGCTCGGTCTGGCGCCGAGTTATGCCGGGCGCATCGCCGAGGCGATGGAGACCAAGCCGCGCACCCCGGTGCTGTGGCTGCACGGGCTGGAATGCACCTGTTGCACCGAGTCGTTCATCCGCTCGGCCCATCCGCTGGTGCAGGACGTGGTGTTGTCGATGATCTCGCTCGACTACGACGACACCCTGATGGCCGCCGCCGGGCATCAGGCCGAGGCGATCCTGGAGGAGATCCGCGAGCGTTATCGCGGCAACTACATCCTCGCCGTCGAGGGCAACCCGCCGCTGGCCCAGGACGGGATGAGCTGTATCATCGGCGGGCGTCCCTTCCTCGATCAGCTCCAGGAGGTCGCCGCCGACTGCAAGGCGGTGATCGCCTGGGGCTCCTGCGCCTCCTGGGGCTGTGTCCAGGCCGCCCGTCCCAATCCCACCCGCGCCACCCCGGTGCACGAGGTGATCCGCGACAAGCCGGTGATCAAGGTGCCCGGCTGTCCGCCGATCGCCGAGGTGATGACCGGGGTGATCACCTACATGCTCGCCTTCGACCGGCTACCGCCGCTCGATCGCCAGGGTCGGCCGCTGATGTTCTACGGTCAGCGCATCCACGACAAGTGCTACCGCCGTCCGCACTTCGACGCCGGTCAGTTCGTCGAGTCCTGGGACGACGAGGGCGCGCGCAAGGGCTACTGTCTCTACAAGATGGGCTGCAAGGGCCCGACCACCTACAACGCCTGTTCCACGGTGCGCTGGAACGACGGCGTGTCCTTCCCGATCCAGTCCGGTCACGGCTGCATCGGCTGTTCCGAGCGTGATTTCTGGGACAAGGACAGCTTCTACGAGCATGTCACCGATACCCATGTGTTCGGCATCGAGGCCAACGCCGACCGCGTCGGTCTTGCCGCCGCCGGCACCGTGGGCGCGGCGATCGGGGCGCATGCGGTGGCCAGCGCGCTGCACCGGACCAAACAGCGCGATCAAGCGCAGCACGAGGAGCGTGAAGAATGACGGTGAAGACGCCGAACGGTTATTCCCTCGACGACTCGGGTCGGCGCGTGGTGGTCGATCCGGTCACCCGCATCGAGGGGCACATGCGCTGTGAGGTCAACCTCGACGACGACAACGTGATCCGCAACGCCGTCTCCACCGGCACCATGTGGCGCGGGCTGGAGGTGATCCTGCGCGGGCGCGATCCGCGCGACGCCTGGGCCTTCACCGAACGGATCTGCGGCGTCTGTACCGGGACCCACGCGCTGACCTCGGTGCGCGCGGTGGAGGACGCACTCGGCATCGCCATCCCCGAGAACGCCAACTCGATCCGCAACATCATGCAGTTGACGCTGCAGGTGCACGACCATCTGGTGCACTTCTATCACCTGCACGCGCTCGACTGGGTCGACGTGGTCTCGGCGCTCGACGCCGATCCGCGCGAGACCTCGCGTCTGGCGCAGTCGATCTCGGCCTGGCCGCTGTCCTCGCCGGGCTATTTCCGCGACGTGCAGAACCGGGTCAAGCGCTTCGTCGAGTCCGGCCAGCTCGGTCCCTTCATGAACGGCTACTGGGGCAATCCGGCCTACAAGCTGCCGCCCGAGGCGAATCTGCTGGCGCTCACCCACTATCTCGAGGCGCTCGATTTCCAGAAGGAGATCGTCAAGATCCACACCGTCTACGGCGGCAAGAACCCGCACCCCAACTGGCTGGTCGGTGGCGTGCCCTGCGCGATCAACGTCGACGGGACCGGTGCGGTGGGCGCGGTCAACATGGAGCGGCTGAACCTGATCTCCTCGATCATCGACCGCACCATCGAGTTCATCGATCAGGTCTATGTCCCCGATCTGATCGCCATCGCCGGTTTCTACAAGGACTGGACCTATGGCGGCGGGCTGAGCAGCCAGGCGGTATTGTCCTACGGCGACATCCCCGAGCACGCCAACGACGACTCGGCGGAGAACCAGCTGCTGCCGCGCGGGGCGATCATCAACGGTCGCTTCGACGAGATCCACGACGTCGACCTGCGCGACCCCGATGAGATCCAGGAGTTCGTCGATCACGCCTGGTTCAGCTATCCCGATGAGTCGCGCGGACTCCACCCCTGGGACGGCATCACCGAGCCCAACTTCACCCTCGGTCCCAACACCAAGGGGACGCGTACCCGCATCGAGCAGATCGACGAGCGCGCCAAGTACAGCTGGATCAAGGCCCCGCGCTGGCGCGGGCACGCCATGGAGGTCGGGCCGCTGGCGCGCTGGACCATCGGCTACGCCAAGGGCATCCCGGAATTCAAGGAGCCGGTCGACAAGCTGCTGACCGATCTCGGGCTGCCGTTCGATGCGCTGTTCTCGACCCTCGGACGGACCGCCGCGCGCGGACTCGAGGCCTCCTGGGCGGCGCACAAGCTGCGCCACTTCCAGGACAAGCTGATGGCCGCGATCGCCGCCGGCGACACCACCACCGCCAACGTCGAGCGCTGGGAGCCCTCGACCTGGCCGAAGCGCGCCAAGGGCGTGGGCACCAGCGAGGCGCCGCGCGGCGCGTTGGGTCACTGGGTGGTGATCGACTCGGGCAAGATCGAGAACTATCAGGCGGTGGTGCCGACCACCTGGAACGGCTCGCCACGCGATCCCGCCGGCAACATCGGCGCCTTCGAGGCGGCGTTGCTCAACACCCCGGTGGCGCGCGCCGACGAACCGTTGGAGATCCTGCGCACCCTGCACAGCTTCGATCCCTGTCTGGCCTGCTCGACCCATGTCATGGGGCCCGGCGGCGAGGAGCTGACCCGGGTCAAGGTCCGCTGAGGGCGTGCGCTCAGCCCCACCACCCAACAATGCGGAGGTTGCAGCCATGTTGCCAGACGTCCCCACGGTCAAGCAGACGGCGGTCTATGTCTATCAGGCCCCGGTGCGGGTGTGGCACTGGGTCAACGCGCTCTCGATCCTGGTGCTCGCCGTCACCGGCTATCTGATCGGCGCGCCGCCGCCGACCCTCTCGGGGGAGGCGAGCGCGCACTATCTGATGGGTGATATCCGCTTCCTGCACTTCGCCGCGGCCTATGTGTTCGCCGTCGGCTTCCTGTTCAGGATCTACTGGGCGCTGGTCGGCAACGCCTACTCGCGCCAGCTCTTCAGCCTGCCGTTCTGGCGTCGGCGCTTCTGGCGCGAGCTGGTGCACGAGCTGCGCTGGTACGCCTTTCTCGAGCGCGAGCCGTGCAAGTACATCGGCCACAACCCGCTGGCACACCTGTTCATGGTCGCCATCATCACCGTCGGCGGGCTGGTGATGATCGTCACCGGCTTCGCCCTCTATGCCGAGCAGACCGGTCTCGGCTCCTGGCAGGACGAGCTGTTCGGCTGGGTCATCCCCTGGGTCGGGCAGAGTCAGGACGTGCGCATGTGGCACCATTGGGGGATGTGGGTGATCGTGGTGTTCGTGATGCTCCACGTCTATACCGCCATCCGCGAGGACATCATGTCGCGCCAGAGCCTGATCAGCACCATGATCAGCGGCTGGCGGATGTTCAAGGACGACCGGCCATGAGCGCGCCCGCAGCACCCCCGCGTACCCTGCTGCTCGGTATCGGCAACCTGCTGTGGGCCGACGAGGGCTTCGGCGTGCGGGTGGTCGAGCACATTGCCCGGCACTACCGGTTCGGCCCCGAGGTGCGGCTGCTCGATGGCGGCACCCAGGGGATCTATCTGGTCGATCAGGTGCGCTGGGCCGAGCTGCTGGTGATCTTCGATGCGGTCGACTACGGGCTGGCGCCGGGCACGCTCAAGCTGGTCGAGGGCGAGGCGGTGCCGCGTTTTCTCGGCGCGCGCAAGATGAGTCTGCACCAGACCGGGTTCCAGGAGGTGCTGGCGCTCGCCGCGCTGCTCGGCGACGTCCCCGAACGGATGCTGCTCGTCGGCGTCCAGCCCGCCGAGCTGGAGGACTTCGGCGGCAGTCTCACCCCCGGGGTGCGGGCGATGATCGAGCCGGCGGTGGCCGCCGCGCGCGACTGGCTCGCGCCTCATGGGGTCGAATGGACGGCGCTGGCGCAGCCCTCGGAGCCGGGCGCGCTCGCCGACCTGCCGCATGGCGCGCTGGCGCTGGGGCGCTATGAACAGGAGCGTCCGAGCGTCGAGCAGGCCTGTCGCAGCGGCGATGCGCGGGTGCTCGAACGGCTGCGTGAGGACTGAGCCATGTGCATCGGCGTCCCGATGGAGGTGATCGAGAGCGGTCCGTGCTGGGCCTGGTGTGTCGATGGCGAGCGGCGCTTGCGGGTCGACATGCGTCTGGTCGGCGAACAGCCGCCGGGGACCTGGGTGCTGGTCTTTCTGGAGAGCGCTCGCGAGGTGATGGACGCCGGCGAGGCGCAGCGGGTGCGTGATGCGCTGTTGGCGATGCGTCTGGCGCTCGACGGCGAGTCGGTCGATCATCTGTTCGCCGATCTGATCGAGCGCGAACCCCAGCTCCCCGAGCACCTGCGCGCCAAGGACTGAGTCCCCGGAGACCCTGATGCAACCGACCATCCCCCCGATCCTGCTGGGGCCCGGCAGTCATGCCGACGAGGCCGATCTCGCCACCCCGATCGGCGTGCCCATGTCGGCGCCGATGCAGACCTATGTGCCGCCTGTCTCGATCGACTCGCCCGGTGGTGTCGCCGAGCAGGAGGCGTTGCGTTGTCTCGACGCGCTGCGGGCGCTGCTCGAGCGTCCCGTGCCCCAGGGGCTGGTGCTCGATTTCTCCAGTTCGAACGCGCGTGCGTTGGTTGCCCAGGCGCTCGGGCGGGGCGAGGTCGAGGTGGCCTGTGCCCACCGGCCCGAGTTCAGTGTCCGCGAGACCCGGCTGACCGGGGTCTGGTGGGTCGTCGATGAGCGAGGGGAGCGGTTGGAGGTGGCACCGATCCCGGCCTGCGTGTCACGGATCGCCGCCGCGGTGGCCGCTGAGCGGCTGCGCGAGGTCGATGACTGGGGGGCGGCGCTGGGCGCACGTGCGGTCTGCGCCGAGTTGAGCGCGGCGCACGACGGCTGGTGTCCGGGGGATGTCCCGCGGGTGATCAATCTCAGTCTCTCGCCGCGTGGTCCGGCCGACCCGCCGATGCTCGAACAGGTGCTCGGGCGTGGTCCGGTGGCGATCCTGTCGCGTGGTTACGGCAGTTGCCGGATCGAGTCGACGCGGCTGCGCCACTGTTGGTGGGTCGGCCATTTCAACCCCGAGGGCCGGGCGGTGCTCGAGACCCTGGAGCTTGCCGAGGTGCCAACCGCCGCGCTGGCGACCGCCGAGGACATCGCCGACGCCGCACCGCGACTGGACGAGATCCTCGCCGCCTTGCGCTGAGCCGGAGGATTAGCCGTGGCTGGCCAGCCGTGAAGCGCAGGCGCGGATGCGATCGCGGCCCAGGGTCTCCTCGGGCAATCCCTGTGCGAAACCGCGGATGAAGCCGTAGAGATCGCTCACCGAGTGCTCGAAGCGCAACTCCACCTGGTGCAGCGGCGCCCATTCATGTCCGGGCAGTAGCTGGCGCGCCTGATCGATCACCCGCGCGCGCAGGGCCAGCTCGCTGCTCATCTCGGTGCCGGCGATCGACAGGCGGATGCTCTGGTCCTCGCGGTAGGCTGCGGTGGTGGTCACCATCAGCCCGCCGGCGGCGATCTGGCGCAGCACGTCGCAGATGTCGTCGGGGTCGTTGTAGACCAGCTCGAGACGTTCGCTCAGGGGGAGTGCGGCCTGCTGGCCGCCGAGCTGCGCGAGCATCATCTCGAGTCGTTGTTCGCTCATCGGCGGGACGCGGAAGAAGCGGGTGGCGACGATCAAGCGACCGTCGTCGAGCGCCTCGCGACGGACGATCTCGGCGTCGGCGCAGAAGCTCGAGTTCTGCTGCCAGGGGAAGAACAGCCTCAGGGTGTTGCTGCCGGTCTCGAGCGCGCGCTCGGTGACGAAGCGCGCCCCGCCCCAGGAGAGGTCCTGGTTGATCGCCTTGAGCGGCGTGGGGTGGTCCTCGAGCAGCACATCGATCGGCATCTGGATCGGGATGCGCCGTTGGGTGCGCTTCTCCGCCTGGACGAGTTGTTGCAATTGCATGCCCGTGTCTCCCAATGTCGTTGATCGTTCTGATGGTCGTATCCATACAGATCTGACAACCGACCGGGATTCCTTCCCGCGCATTCTCAAGCGTTCCCGGCGCGTCTTGGGACGCGTCGGGCGGGGCCGACCGGTCGTGGTCGGCTTGTTGCGTTTACTCGTCCGATATCTTGACGTCCTCGCCCGCGGCGAGCAGGGCCGCGGTCTTGGCGTCGATATAGTCGAAGGGGTCCGCGTGGTCCTGATAGTGACCCGCGCCGACATACTCGAGCATGCCGATGAAATGATAATGATAAAGCATATTGTCGATGCGCGTTCGCTCCTGCCCCTGATCGAAGAGCACCAGGGTGGGGCGGTAGAGGATATCGAGGTCGCGGGCCAGCGCGCGCGCGGTGGTGGCCGTGCCGTCGGGGGCGATGATCGGTGTCTCGGCCCCGGCATCGAGTCGCACCAGGGTGAAGGCGGCGAGCGCCTCGCGCACCTCGGGATCGGCGAGATGACCGTCGTGGAGTGCATCGCAGGCGCTGCAGGCCGTGTCCTCGAAGAGGATCGCCAGCGGACCCTCGATCGCTGAGAGGTCCGCGATCTCGCGGATCTGCGGGTGCGCGCGCAGCTGGTAGCGCCCCTGCTCGCGGTGGCTGCGCAGATAGTCGGCCAGCGACTGCTCGGTATAGGCGCGCGCGTTGACATAGTCGAGGATGCGCTTGAGGTCCTCCGGATTGCGATAGCCGCCGATCTTTGCCACCGGGGTGTTGGTGGCGTCGAGGAAGATCAGCGTGGGGGTCGTCTCGACCCGATAGAACTCGGCCAGCGCCTTCTCCGGCAGGCGGGTGTCCGGGGTGATGGCGACCTCGCGATCCCCCTTGATGTTGAGCGCGATGACGTCGAAGTGGGTGCGGATGAAGTCGCGATGCGGGCCGTGCTTGAAGTTCTCCTCGACCATCTTGTAGCAGTAGGGGCAGCCGTTCAGCTCCATGTACAGGATCAGGTGGCGCCCGGCAGCAGTGGCCTCATCGACGTCCTCGGCGATCTCGAGGAAGCTCTCCTTGAACCACGTCGGGTGTTCGCTGGTCTTGGCGCCGAGCAATCGGCCCGCTGAGTCCTCGGCCTGCACCAGGGGGGCGCAGAGCAGCACGGTCAGCGTGGCGAGCAGGGCGGTGGTGCGGGGGCGCTTGCCGGTGGTTCGCATCGCCTATCTCCCTGAATCGGTTGCGATAGGTCGATGCTAACCGCACTCGGTGTGGATGCGCCAGCGTTGTCGTGTGCCGGTGCCCGCGTTCAGATCAGCGGGCCGACGGCGGTGCCGATGAGCAGCACCGTAGAGGCGGCGACGGTGATCAACACATTGTCGTCGATCGGGCCGAACTCATAGCGCTCGACCACGGTTGCCACCACCGCCGAGATCAGCCCCCACACCGGGATCGCCGGGGTGGCCAGCGCGCCGATGTACCAGCCCATCGGCGCGCTCACCGCGAGCATCGCGATGTTGCCCACCGGGCTCTTGGAGCGGCGCCGGATCAACGCGTTGCGCACCACCCCGGTGACCCCGTCGCCGAAGGCCATGTAGAGCGAGGGCAGGATCGCCAGCCAGGGGTTGTCGAGCAGCCACCACAGCAGCGACACCGACAGCGACCACATCAGCGCGAACTTGACGTCGTTGCGGTTCTCGGTGATCTGGAACCAGTACAGTCGCCAGCCGCTGACATGGGCGACGAACACCGCCAGGGTGAGCAGCAGGCCGCTGACCAGCGGGAACCAGGGGTCGGTGAACACCAGCGGCACCATCAGCGAGCCGACGCCGCCGGCGAGCATGTGGACGATCTTGCGGGTGTAGTAGACGGCGCGGATCGGCTCCATGCCGCGCGCCACCATCCAGGCATAGGGCAGTCGGGTGGCGATGAGCACGACGAGGATGTAGAGCCCGAGGGCGCAGGCCCAGAGCAGTTGGGTCGAGAAGGACATACGGATCAGCATCCCCCTGGATGACGGTGAGACGAGCGGTGGCCCGGCCGCTGGTGCGGTCGGCGCAAAACGTTATATTGTATCTTTTCGTGTCCCCGAATCCATGTCCGCGAGGTCCATCCCCATGTCCCTGATCACGCGCCTGCTGTGCCCGGTGCTGCTGGCCGCGTCGCTGCCGGCGGTGGCCGCCGAGCCCGAACCGCTGGAGGTCTTCGTCAGCCTCGCCCCGCAACAGACCTTCGTCGAGGCCATCGGCGGCGATCGCGTCGAGGTGCATGCCCTGGTCGCGCCGGGCGAGAGTCCGCACCTGTTCGAGCCGCGCCCGCGCCAGATCGCCGCGCTGGCCGAGGCCGACCTCTTCGTGCGTATCGGCGCGTCCTTCGAGGAGGGCTGGTTGGCGCGGTTGCGTGCGGCCAACCCCGAGCTGCCGATCCTCGACGCCCGCGAGGGCATCGAGCTGCGCCAGCTCGCGACCGATCACGACGCGCATCACGATCACGACCATGGCCACGATCATCATCACGGCGAGATCGATACCCATATCTGGACCAGTCCGCCGCTGGTGCGGGTGATGGCCGGACACCTGCGCGATACCCTCGGCGCGCTCGACCCGGCGCACGCCGAGCAATTCGCCGCCAATCATGACCGCTTCGTCGCCGAACTCGATGCCCTCGATACCGAACTCCACGCGTCTCTCGATGGGCTCACGCACCGTCGCTTCATGGTCTATCACCCCGCCTGGGGCTATTTCGCCGCGACCTATGGGCTCGAGCAGGTGGCCATCGAGCGCGCCGGCAAGGAGCCCGGAGCGCGCGCGCTGACCGCGCTCATCGAGCAGGCGCGGCGCGAGGACGTGCGCCTGATCCTGGTGCAGCCGCAGCTCGATCCGCGCGCCGCCGAGCGCGTCGCCGAGGCGATCGGCGGTCGGGTCGAGGTGGTCGATCCGCTCTCGCCCGAGTATTTCGCCACCCTGCGCCGTCTTGCTGCGTTGCTCACCGCCGAGGAGGCTCGATGAGCGCGACCCCGGCGATCGCGGTGCGCGATCTCAGCTTTGCTTATGACGGCGCGCTGATCCTCGAGCAGGTCGACCTCACCGTGCTCCCCGGTGAGTTCGTCGGCCTGGTCGGACCCAACGCCGGGGGCAAGAGCACCCTGCTCAAGCTGATCCTCGGTCTGCTCAGCCCGCAGCGTGGTCAGATCCATGTCTTCGGTGAACCGCCGCGTCGCGCCGCGCGTCATATCGGTTATGTGCCCCAGTTCCCCGGCTTCCCGCGCGACTTCCCGATCGCCGTCGAGCAGGTGGTCGCCATGGGACGGCTGGGACAGGGGCCCTGGTGGGGCTGGACCCGTCACACCGATCGTGAGGCGGCGCGACGTGCGCTCGCTGCAGTCGGCGCCGAGGGACTGGCCGAGCGGCGCATCGGCGCGCTCTCCGGCGGCCAGCTGCAGCGCGTGCTGCTTGCCCGCGCGCTGGTTACCGAACCGCGTCTGCTGATCCTCGACGAGCCCACCGCCAACGTCGACCAGCGCGCCGAGGGCGACATCTTCGACCTGCTCGCCGGGCTCGATCCGCGCCCGACCATCCTCGTCGTCTCGCACGACATCGCCTTCATCTCGGCCTATGTCCACCGGGTCGCCTGTCTCAACCGCACGCTCACCTGCCACCCCACCGACGCGCTCGACGGCGAGCTGGTGCAGCATCTCTACGGCACGCGACTGCGCGCCGTTGCCCACGATCTGCCGGGCCCCTGTCCCGGCGCGCACCGACACCACAGATGAACGCATTCCTCGACGCACTGCTCCACTACGACTTCCTCCAGGGCGCGCTCGTCGCCGGGCTGCTCGCCAGCATCGGCTGCGGCGTGGTCGGCACCCTGGTGGTGGTCAAGCGCATCGCCTTCATGGCCGGGGGCATCGCCCACTCGGTGCTCGGCGGTATGGGCGCGGCGCTGTATTTCGGTGTCGATCCGCTGCTCGGTGCACTGTTCGCGGCCATCGTCTCGGCACTGCTGATCGGCGGCGTGCGCCTGGCCTGGGCGGCGCAGGAGGACACCCTGATCGGCGCGCTCTGGGCCATCGGCATGGCCGTCGGCATCCTCTTCATCGCCAAGACCCCGGGCTACGCCACCGATCTGATCAGCCTGTTGTTCGGCAACATCCTGCTGGTGCCCGAGCGCGCGCTCTGGTTCATGGGGGTGCTCGATGTGGTGCTGCTGGTGGTCGTCGGGCTGTGTTATCGCCAGTTCGTCGCGGTGATCTTCGACGAGGAGTTCGCCCGGCTGCGCGGGGTGCCGGTGGCCTTTTTCTATCTGCTGCTGCTGTGTCTGGTGGCGGTGACCGTGGTGCTGCTGATCCAGGTCGTCGGGCTGATCCTGGTGATCGCGCTGCTCACCCTGCCGGCGGCGATCGCCGGGCACTATCTGCACTCGCTCGGTGCCATGATGGTCGCCGCGACCCTGCTCGGCATGGTCTTCACCAGCGGCGGGCTGGCGCTCTCCTACGGTCCCGACCTGCCCGCCGGGCCGACCATGATCCTGCTTGCCGGTGCCGCCTACGTGTTCTCGGCCCTGGTCGCGCGGCTGCTGGCGCGCCATCGCGCCGCGCAGCGGGCGAGGGCGGGCGGATGAGCGCCGAGGAGCGGCTCGAGCGGGCGACGCGGCTGTGCGCCGGGCGCGGTGCCCGGCTCACCCCGCAGCGCGCCCGGGTGCTGCGCATCCTGATCGAGGCCGAACGCCCGCTCGGCGCCTACGAGATCCTCGCCGAGATGGCCGGGGGGCAGCGCGCGCTGGCGCCGCCGACCGTCTATCGGGCGCTGGAGTTCCTGCTCGCCCAGGGCCTCGTCCACCGCCTCGAGACCCTCAACGCCTTCATCGACTGCCGTCATCCCGAGCGTCCGCACCCGGCGCAGTTCCTCATCTGCAGCGCGTGCGGCCGGGTCGTCGAGATCGACGACGAGGCGATCGCCGCGCGTCTGCTCGATGCCGCCACGCAGAGCGGCTTCGCAGCGAGCCGCAAGGTGGTCGAGGTGATCGGGGTGTGCGAGGGGTGTCGGTGAGCCTGCGTGACACGCGTGCGTCGGCCTGGCCGTCATGACGTACTGTCGCGATGTCGAGCGCCGTTGTTCCGCCGCCTTTTCCTTGACCGAGGAGACCATCGACGATGGATGACGCTGACCTGCGACTCCTGATCGACCTGCACCGGGACGCCGCGCGCCAGGGGCCGGGGAGCGATGCGGAGACCGCGCGTGCGCTCGATCTGGCGCGAATCGACCGTGCCGCGCCTCTGCGTGTCGCCGACATCGGCTGCGGCACCGGCGCCTCGACCCTGGCGCTCGCGCGCCTGCTGCCGGCCGCCGAGATCACCGCCGTGGACCTCCTCCCGGCGTTCATCGAGGGGCTCGGGGCGCGGCTGGCGCGCGCCGGGGTGGCCGAGCGGGTGCGACCGCTGTGCCGCTCGATGGATGATCTGCCGTTCGCCGATGCGCAGTTCGATCTCCTCTGGTCCGAGGGCGCGATCTACAACCTGGGGTTCGAGCGCGGCGTCGAGCAGTGGCGGCGCTATCTCCGCCCCGGTGGTGTCCTCGCCGTCTCCGAGATCACCTGGACGACGGCCTCGCGTCCGCCCGAGGTTCAGGCGCACTGGGTCGCCGACTACCCCGAGATCGACACCGCCGCGGCCAAGCTCGCCGTACTGGAGCGTCACGGCTATGCCCCGATCGGCTATCTGGTGCTGCCGGAGTCGTGCTGGGAGGCGCATTACTATCGACCGCTGCGGGATCGTTTCGCGGCCTTCCTGGCGCGCCATGCCGGGGATGAGCGGGCACGCGCGATCGTGGCCGCCGAGGAGGCGGAGATGGCGCTCTATGCGCAATACGGAGCCTTCTACAGCTACGGCTTCTATGTCG
This sequence comes from Marichromatium sp. AB32, assembly GCF_003718675.1. Classification (NCBI taxonomy): domain Bacteria; kingdom Pseudomonadati; phylum Pseudomonadota; class Gammaproteobacteria; order Chromatiales; family Chromatiaceae; genus Marichromatium; species Marichromatium sp. AB32. The sequence goes on along the minus strand of NZ_RHFJ01000039.1, from coordinate 11,256 downwards.
CCAGGAGGCTTTAGGCGAGACGAATGGGGTCGGATGCAACGGCGGGTGGCTGCATGGCCTCCGGTGGTGTCGATCGGTTAGGGTGATGTGCCTGATCTCAGCGGAACTGAATCTGTCCCCTTTCCGGGGAGGGAGCCTTCATGCACGAGTCGATCCTCTCGGCCCTACTGATCCTGGCCGGGTTCATCATCCTGCTCGGCGGCGGTGAGTTGCTGGTGCGCGCCGCCTCGGCGCTCGCTAAGGCGATGCGGATCAGCCCGCTGGTGGTGGGGCTGACCGTGGTCTCCTTCGCCACCAGCGCCCCCGAGCTGGCGGTGACGCTGCAGTCGGCCTGGGCGGGCGCGGCGGATCTGGCCGTCGGCAACGTCGTCGGCAGCAACATCGCCAACGTCCTGCTGGTGCTGGGCGCGGCGGCCCTGACCGCGCCGCTGGTGGTGCATCGTCGCGCGGTGCGGATCGACCTGCCGCTGGTGCTGGCCGCCTCGGTCGCGCTCTGGCTGCTCGCGCTCGACGGTGGGGTGGGGCGGGTCGACGGCGGGCTGCTGTTCGCCGCGCTGCTGGTCTATCTGGTGTGGTCGATCCGCCAGGGGCGCGGCGAGGGCGCCGTGGCCGACGAGACGACGGCGCCACATTCGCCCTGGACGCTGCTCGGTCAGCTCGCACTGCTCGTCCTGGGGCTGCTGCTGCTGGCGATCGGGGCCCGCCTGCTGGTGATGGGGGCGGTCGACATCGCCCGGGTACTGGGTGTCGACGAGCTGGTGATCGGGTTGACGGTGGTCGCCATCGGCACCTCGCTGCCGGAGGTGGCGACCTCGGTGATCGCCTGTCTGCGCGGTCATCGCGATCTCGCCGTGGGCAACGTGCTGGGCAGCAATCTGTTCAACATCCTCGCGGTGCTCGGGCTCGGCGCCCTGGCCGCGCCGGAGACCATCGCCATCTCGCGCCAGACCCTGTTGGTCGATCTGCCGATCATGATCGCCGTCGTACTGCTCTGCCTGCCGCTGTTTCGCGGTGGGATGGCGCTCGGGCGGCGGATCGGCGCGCTGTTTGTCGGCGCCTTCGCGCTCTATCTCGCCCATGTGACGCTACGCGCCACCGGGGCGTCGCTGCTGCCCGTCTTCGAGTTGGTGGTGCTGTCCCTGTCGTTGCCGTTGTTGCTGTGGTCGGGCATGGTGTGGCGGCGCGGCGCGGGTCGTTGAGGATCCGCGTGCCGGCGCGGCGTGGGTGTGTTCCGTGCCGACGCCCCCACATGGAGCCATGGACCCAACAACCCGAGGACGGCGCGCGACGCCAACCAGCCGGAGACCCCAAGCAGTGGCAAAGCATCCCCTGACCCGTATCGAGATCAGCAAGGAATATCTGAATTTCAGCGCCGGACACTTCACCATCTTCTCGTCCGTTGCGCGTGAAAACCTTCATGGACACAACTTTCGGGTCCGCTGCGCCGTGACCGCCGGGATCGGCGCCGATGGCATGACCTTCGACTACGTGGTGCTCAAGCGCGTGCTGCGCGAGCTGTGCGACGCGCTTGACGAACGCATGCTGTTGCCCGAACTCTCGCCGTACCTGCGTATCGAGCGCGGCGAGGGCATGGTGTTCGCGTGCTTCGATCGCGAGCGCATCCCCTTTCTCGAACGCGACGTGCTGCTGTTGCCGTTGCGTAACGTGACCATCGAGGAACTCGCCGAGCTGTTGCTGGCGCGGCTGCGCGATCGCCCCGAGCTGATCGGCGCCGACGTGCGCGGTATCGAGCTGGGGGTCTCGTCGGGGCTCGGGCAGTGGGCCTATTCAACCTGGGAGTCAGAATGAATCGATTGATCGTCACCGGTGCCAGCTCGGGGATCGGGCGCGCCATCGCCACGCGTTTCCTGGTCGACGGCTGGAGCGTACTCAATCTCTCGCGTCGTCCCTGCCCGGATGCGGGCGTCGACAACCTCGCCTGTGATCTGGCCGCTCCCGGCGCGCTGGAGCAGTGTGCCGGGGCGCTGCAGGAGGCGCTCGCCGGTGCCGAGCGGGTGTGTCTGGTGCACAATGCCTCGGTGATGCACGCCGATCGCGCCGATGCGCTCGAGGCCGAGCACCTGCGCGCGGTACTCGAACTCAACCTGGTGGCCGCCGCCACCCTCAACCGGCTGTTGCTGGGGCGGATGGGTGCCGGTTCGAGCGTGATCTATATCGGCTCGACCCTGGCCGAGAAGGCGGTGCCCGGGGTGGCGAGCTATGTCATTGCCAAGCACGCGCTCGCCGGGATGATGCGCGCAACCTGTCAGGACCTGGCCGGGCGCGGCGTCCACACCTGCATGATCTGTCCCGGTTTCACCGATACCGAGCAGTTGCGCGGGGTGATCGACGGCAATGACGAGACCCTGGCGGCGATCACCGGTCTGAGTGCCTTCGACCGGTTGATCGAGCCCGAGGAGATCGCCGAGACCGTGGCCTTCGCCGCCGGCGCGCCGGTGCTCAACGGTGCACTGATCCACGCCAATCTCGGACAGCGCGAGCGATGAGCGCGACGACGCCACGGGTGGTCTGTGTCAGCGGCGGCACCTCGGGGATCGGCGCGGCGCTGGTCGGACGCTTTCTCGAACTCGGCGCGCGGGTCTACACCTTCGGTCGCGACCCCGAGCGCCTGGCGCGGCTGCGCGCGGCGCACCCCGAGGCGGTCGTTGGCGAGCGCTTGCTGGCGCTGGCCGGGGACGCGACCGACGCGGCCTTTCGCTCGCGGCTGGTCGAGGAGATCAGGACGCGTGACGGATGTCTCGACGTGCTGGTCAACAACGCCGGGGTGATCCTCGACTCCGGCACCCTGGAGGCCGATCTCGACCAATGGCGCGCGACCCTTGAGATCAATCTGGTCGCCCCCTTTGCGCTGACCCAGTGTGTCGCGGCCTTGCTCGAGCACAGCGCTGCTCCGGTGGTCATCAACCTCTCCTCGGCCTGCGCCGGGCACCCCTTCGCCAGCTGCACCTCGACCAGCTACTCGGTCAGCAAGGCCGGACTCGACATGCTCACCCAACGCCTTGCGCTCGCCCTCGGCGAGCGTGGCATCCGCGTCAACGGCGTGGCCCCGGGGGTGGTCGATTCGGAGATGTGGGGCGAGGCGCGCGCGCTGATGGCCGAGACGGTGGCACGGCGTCATGTGCTCGGCGCCGAGGTGGTGCGCCCCGAGGACGTGGCCGACGCGGTGGAGTTTCTCGCCTCGGCGCGGGCGCGCCTGATCACCGGCGCGACCCTCAAGGTCGACGCCGGCTATACCCTCGGATGAGGGTGGCGGGCGCGGGTGCGCGCCCGCCGGACTGAATTACTTCAGCTCGTCGGTGTCGACCTGGTGCATCAGGCCGAAGCACTTGATGAAGGGGTTGGCCATGCGCGGATCCTTGAGCATCGCCTTGTAGTCCCCGACCAGGAACTTGAGCTTGCCGGTGGCGAAGGCGCTACCCAGGCCCATCATGCCGACGCCGTTCTCGATCCACTTCAGCCAGTCCTTGAGGTCGGCGCGCATGTCCCAGTTCGCCGCCGGTTCGCTCTCGCTCCAGGCGCCGGCGTGCACGCACTCGCCCTTCTCGACCACGAACAGACCGCGCGGGGTCTCCTCGTTCTTGAAGCCGCAATAGACCACGGAGTTGAAGTCGATCTCGGCGAGGCGATCACGCACCTCGGGCTCGGCGTTCCAGGCGTCTTTGAACTGCTTCATCCAATCATCGGAAAAGAGAGCGGCCATTGGTTCCATATCCTCCTGTGGATTACTGCAAATGGGTGCCGGCCGATTCTATCAGGAACCCGATCACGGGATGGGCCGTCGTTGGAACGGCGACGGGATTACTCGAAACGCAGCGAGAACCCGGCGCTCGCCAGCCGTTCGGCCTCTTGCTCGAGCTCCAGCCGGTTGAGCGGATGCGCCTCGAGCCAGCCGTCGGGGAAGCGCAGCACGAGCGCGCGCTCGCCGGCCTCGATCTCGGGGCAGGGCTTGCGCTCGCCGGAGCGGGCGCGGCGCATCAGCACCGCCAGGCGGAGGATCAGACAGAGCCACTCGGTACTCTCGCGCAGTGATTCGGGCAGTGACTGGATCTCCTGGGTGGGGAACTTGCGCCGGTGCCCGAGTACCAGGGCGGCGAGCACGGCCTGCTCGCGCCGGGTGAAGCCGGGCAGGTCGGCGTTGCGCAGCAGATAGGCGCCGTGCTTCTGGTATTGGCTGTGGGCGACCAGCAGCCCGATCTCGTGCAGCCGCGCTGCCCAGCCGAGCATCAGCTGGTGGGTTGGGTCCTGCAGCGACCAGGGCGCGGCGAGCTGGCGTAGCAGGTCGAGTGCGCTGGCGCGTACCTGTTGGGCGTGGGTCTGGTCGATCTGGAACTGACGCGAGAGGGTGGCGACGGTGCGCTCGCGCACGTCCTCGTGCTGGTCGCGCCCGGCCATCTCGTAGATCAGCCCCTCGCGCAGGGCGTAGTCGCAGACCTGCAGGTGCTCGATGCCGAGGGTCTCGAAGATCGCGCACAGCACCGCCACGCCGCCGGCGAACACCGGGCGGCGCTCCTCCGAGAGCCCCTTGAAGTCGAGCGCCGCGACCCGCCCGCGTGCGACCAGGGCCTCGCGCAACCGGCTCAGCGCGGCCGCCGAGATGCCGTCGTCGCACCAGCCCTCGGCGCGCACCACGGCGGCGATCGCGCGGATGGTCCCGGAGGTGCCCACGGCGGTCTGCCAGCGGCTCTGGCGGAAGAGCTCGCGCACCGGGCGGACCTCGAGCGCGCCGGCGAGCGTCGCCTTCTCCATCGCCCGGGCCGTGATCCGCCCGTCCTCGAAATAGCGCTGCGACATGCTCACGCAGCCCATGTGCAGGCTCTCGCGCAGCCGTGGCGAGAAGCCCATGCCGATGATGATCTCGGTGCTGCCGCCGCCGATATCGACCACCAGCCGGCGCTCGGCCCCGGCGGCCAGGCCGTGTGCCACGCCGAGATAGATCAGGCGTGCCTCCTCGCGCCCGGCGATGACATCGACCGGATGGCCGAGCGCGGCCTCGGCACGCTCGACGAAGCCGCACTCCGGGGTGATCTGACGCAGGGTGTTGGTGCCGACGGCCCGTACCGTGCCCGGCGGCAGGCTGCGCAAACGCTGGCCGAAGCGCTCCAGACAGGCGATGGCGCGGGCCTCGACCTCGGGGTCGAGGCTCTTGTCCGGACGCAGCCCGGCACCGAGCCGGACCATCTCCTTGAGCCGATCGGTGATGCGCATGTGACCGTCGTCGACCTGAGCGACGATCATGTGGAAGCTGTTGGAGCCGAGGTCGACGGCGGCGACTACCTGGGGCTCGGGGTTGGCGGGTTGCGGGGCGTCTGCGGGCATCGGCTGGATCCGGCGGAGAGAGTCGAGGCGCGAAATGGTAGCAGAAGCAACCGTTGGGCCGTCATCTCGGCATCGCCCGGTGGTGCGATCGGCACGGTGTGGGGGTGGTGAGTCATCTCACAGTTTTGAAAGAAAAATTCGGATTGCAGGGCTTGTTTGACCGCTGTCAAACTCGGTGTGGCATGTCCTTGCGTGTGGTATGGCTTAGGTGCAGAGTCACGGGTTGCTGGATTGCGCGTGTCGCGCGAGGGAATAGAATGCGTTCGAGCTTGGCGGGGCCTGCCGACGAAGTAGGGGCCCTGGCTTGGGATTCAAGCGGTTCGACTGGACGGGGGATGTCCGGGAGCAGAAACCGGCCTTGATCGCGGGCGAGAGACTCGACGCCCCGGGCGTTCGGAATGGGTGGCCTGTGGGTGCATTCTGTCGGGGAATCCGTCCTGTCGCGATCAATCATCAACAAATCAAACGCGCTCCAGAGTGGCCGATTTCGACCGCCATTGACGAGGACTCACAGGTATCCGACATGCGACGTATCAATGACCTGCCGATCTGGGTGCGCCTGATGGCCGCCATGTGGCTGATCCTGGTGCCGGCCTGGACCGGCATGATCTTCTGGGCCGCCAACGAGCAGCGCCAGACCGCCATCGATCAGGCAGCGGCCTTCGCCGACACCCTTCACGAGATGACCATGGCCGGGCTCACCACCCTGATGATCACCGGTACCATCTCCCAGCGGGCAGAATTCCTCGATCAGATCGTCGAGCTGCGCAACCTCAACGATCTGCGGGTGCTGCGAGGCCCCGGGGTCGCCGACCAGTATGGTCCGGGTACCGAGGACGAGCATCCGCGCGATGAGATCGAGCGTGAGGTCATCGCGACCGGCGAACCCTACATGGAGTTGTCGGAGGACGGCAGCGTGCTGCGCTCGGTGGCGCCGGTGTTCGTGCGCAAGGACTATCTCGGCAAGAACTGCACCATGTGTCATTCGCTGCCGCCGGTCGACTCGGTGCTCGGCGCGGTGAGCATGGAGATCAGTCTCGACGACGTCAACGCCAGTGTCGAGCGGTTCGGTATCAGCATCTTCACCGTCGCCACCCTGCTCAGCCTGCCGGTGCTGCTGCTGCTCTATATCTTCACCTCGCGCTTCGTCACCCGACCGATGCGCCAGATGACCATGGGGCTGCGCGGTATCGCCGACGGCGATGGCGATCTCACCCATCGCCTGCCGGTGAAGGGCAGCGACGAGATCGGTCAGGCCTCCAGCGCCTTCAACGCGATGATGGACAACTTCCGCGATCTCATCGGTCGGGTGCTCGCCTCCACCACGCAGTTGACCCAGGCCGCGCGCGACCTCGAGTCGATCACCGACATCACCGACTCGGGCTGCCGCCGGCAGCGCTCCGAGGTCGATCAGATGGCCACCGCGATGAACGAGATGAGCGCCACCGCGCAGGACATGGCGCGCAACGCCCAGCAGGGCGCCGAGGCCACGCGCGAGGCCAACGAGGCGGCGCAGGCGGGTACCGAGGTGGTCTCCGGCACGATGAAACGCATCGAGCAGCTCGCCGAGGAGATCCAGGACGCCTCGACGGTGATCCGCGACCTCGGCGCCGACAGCGACGAGATCGGCAAGGTGCTCGATGTGATTCGTGGGGTCGCCGAGCAGACCAACCTGCTCGCGCTCAACGCGGCGATCGAGGCGGCGCGCGCCGGCGAGGCCGGACGCGGCTTCGCGGTGGTCGCCGACGAGGTGCGCAACCTCGCCAATCGCACCCAGAACTCCACCCAGGAGATCCAGGCGATGATCGAGCGGTTGCAGCAGGCCAGCCGTCGCGCGGTGAGCGTGATGGACGAGAGTCGCGATCATGCCCAGGTCAGTCGCGAGAGCGCCGCCGAGGCCGAGGCCGCGCTCAACGCCATCACCCAGGCGGTGGCCACCATCAATGACGTCAACAGTCAGGTGGCGAGCGCGGCCGAGGAGCAGAGCGCGGTGGCCGAGGAGATCAATCGCAACGTCACCTCCATCTCCGACGTCTCCGACCGCAACGCCGAGGGCGCCAAGCAGACCACCGACGCCTCGGACCGGCTGGCCAAGCTCGCCGCCGAACTCGAGGCCCTGGTCGGCCGTTTCCGCATCTGAGTCCGTTCGGGGCCTTGTCCCGTCACGCCGCCCGGCGTGGCGGGGCGCTCAATCGGCAGCGGGCGTCTCTCCCACCTCCACCCGATCACGACCCGCCGACTTGGCGCGATAGAGCGCCCGGTCGACGCGCTCGATCAGCTCCTCGGGGCGTTCGTGCGCACGCGCCTCGACCACGCCGATCGAGGTGGTCACCGTGCCCACCCCGGAGGCCGGCGGTTTCTGGCGGAAACGGATCGCCGAGACCTGCTTGCGCACCTGCTCGGCCAGCGCCACGGCCCGTTCCAGCCTCCCCTCGACGATGATCGCGAACTCCTCGCCACCGTAGCGGGCGACGAACACCTGCTCGTCGCGCAGATCGGCGAGTAGCTGACCGGTGATCTGCAACACCCGGTCGCCCATCAGATGACCGAAGGTGTCGTTGCACTGCTTGAAGTGATCGAGATCGAGCAGCAGCAGGCAGGTCGGCTGCTCCGGGTCCTGGAGCGCGCGCAACAGGGCGTGGTCGAAGGCGCGGCGGTTGGGGATGTTGGTCAGCGCGTCGACCAGGGCGCGCTGCTGGGTGCGGGCGAGCTCCTGCTTGAGCAGCTCGACCTCGTCGCGGGCCGATTGCAGCTCGCCCTGGAACTCCTGGTGCATGCCCTCGACCGCACGGGTGTCGGCGAGCAGTTGCGAGAGCGTCTCCTGGATCAGCATCGGGTCCGATGCCTGGTCGAGGATCTGGCGCGCCTCGCGCAGCGAGTCGCCGTATTGCTGCGAGCCGGCGAGGTTGCGGGCCACCGCGCGGGCGAGCTGGGCGACCAGACTGACGAGCAGGTTCTGCGCCTTGGGGTTGTTGGGCAGATAGTTCTTGATGAAGTACTTGAAGAACAGCGATTCGCTCTTCTTCGCGCTGTAGCTGCCGGAGACCGGGAACTCGGCGAGCAGCTCGCGGCTGAGTTCGGGGTTGAGCCCCTGGACGTGGGCATACCACAGCGCATAGTTGTAGGGCGTGGGCGGGATGCCGCGCTGGACCATCAAGGGGATGGCCTTGCGCAGATAGTCGGCCGAGGTCTCCAGGTCCTCGTTGAATTCCAGCATGTCTCGACTCACGGCAGGATGCGGATCGGCGTGCCGTTGCGCACCATGCGCCAGATCTCGTCCATCTCGTCGTTCTGGACCGCGATGCAACCGTCGGTCCAGTCGCGCGTGGCGTATTCGCGGCGCACCTGCTCGGAGCGGATGTGGTTGGGCTGGCCGTGGATCATGATCATCCCCCCGGGGTCATGGCCGAGCAGCCGCGCGGTGGCGCGGTCGCGTTCGTTGGGGTAGGAGATATGGATCGACTTGTAGAAGTTGCTGCGCGGGTTGCGCCAGTCGAGCACATAGTCGCCGATCGGGGTGCGCTCGTCGCCGGCGCGGAACTTGTGCCCCACGGGCGCATCGCCGAGCGCCACCCGGTAGCTGCGCAGCAGGGTCTCGCCGTGCCACAGCTCGAGGCTGCGCTCGGACTTGCGCACCACCACGCGATCGGCCTGGTCCGGCATCGGCCCGGGGGTCCCGGCACAGCCGGCGAGGAGCACGATGAACAACAGGATTAGCCACGATTGGTGTGCTGCGGGTGCGCGCCGCTGGGGGCCGGGCGGGTTGGACGAGAGACACGAGGCATCGCGTGGCATCGCAGGGTCCTGGTGGAGAGGTCGATTTCGGCTAGGTGAGGGTGCGAGGGTGGAATTCTAAGCACGGCGCCGCTGCATGCACAGTGCTTTTCGACACCGCGCACATTCGTGCGCGGTGTCGCCGGGTCTGCTCAGAAGTGGGGCAGGGCGCGCATGAAGAGGGTCTTGAGATAGGCCGTCTCGGGGATCGCCGGGTGCACCGGGTGATCCGGTCCCTGCTGACCGACCTCGAGCAGCTGCAGGCTGCGCGCGCTCTTGCGCGCGGCCTGCTGCACGGTACGCTGGAAACCGTCACGGCCCATGTGGAAGGAACACGATGCGGTGACCAGCAGGCCGCCCGGTTCGAGCAGGTCGAGGCCCAGACGGTTGAGGCGCTGGTAGGCCTGGGTGCCGTCCTTCTCGTCCTTGCGACGCTTGATGAAGGCTGGTGGGTCGAGGATCACGGTGTCGAAGCGCGCGCCCTGATCGCGCAGCTCGCGCAACACCTCGAAGGCATCGCCCTGCAGCGGCTCGATACGATCGCTCAGGCCGTTGCGCGCGGCATTGGCCGCGACCCGTTCGAGGGCGCTGGCCGAGGCGTCGACGGTGGTGACCCGGCGCGCGCCGAGATGCGCCGCGCGCAGACTCCAGGCGCCGACATAGCTGCAGACATCGAGCACCCGCTCGCCGACGCCGTAGCGCCCGAGCCGCTGACGGTTCTCGGCCTGATCGAAGAACCAGCCGGTCTTCTGCCCGGAGAGTGGTGCGACCTCGAACGCCAGTCCGCCCTCGTCGAGCACCAAGGTGTCGGCCGGTTCGCCGAGCGCGATCTCGACCTGTTGATCGAGCCCTTCGAGCGCGCGCACCGCGGTGTCGTTGCGCAACACGATCGCACGCGGGCGCAGCACCTGCTCGAGCGCGGCGAGCAGCTCGCCGCGCACCCGTTCCATCCCGGCGGTGGTGATCTGCACGCAGAGCAGGTCGCCGTAACGATCGACGATCAACCCCGGCAGCCCGTCGCTCTCGCCGAAGATCAGCCGATAGTAGGGCCGCTCGTAGAGCCGCTCGCGCAGCGCCAGGGCATCGCGGATGCGCTGGATCCATAGCGCCGGGGTGAGGTGCTGCTCCGGGCTGCGGCTGACCAGCCGGGCACAGATCAGCGAGTGCGGATTGACATAGCCGTGTCCGAGCCAGCGCTCGCGATTGCTGAGGATCTCGATTGGCTGACCGGGCTCGAGCTGCTTGAGCGGGGTCGCCTTGGTGTCGATCTCATTGCTGTAGATCCAGCAATGCCCGGCGAGCAGCCGGCGCTCCTGGTCCTTGCGCAGCAGGATGGGTTGGGGGTTCATCGTTGGAGCTCTACCGTTGTCTGGTGATCGTCTGCGTGTTCGGTGCGGCGTTCGTGTCTCGGGACAGGGCGGGCACGGCCCTGACGCTCGCTCCGGTACGCCGCCGTCGGCGCATGTCGGCCATCAAGACTACCAGAAGCGCCGATTGCGCGAGCCGGCATGGAAAGGTCGCGCTCGTGCTCCCACTCTTGGAGGACAGACCCCGGACCCGTTCGTCCAATCATCGCGACAGACCAGCAGAGGTGAGTCCATGCCGAGCGTCACGCCCCCCGCTGCAGGCGGCCGCAACCGTCTCGATGGGGCCACCAGCCCCTATCTCCAGCAACACGCCGACAACCCCGTCGACTGGTGGCCCTGGTGCGACGAGGCGCTGGCACAGGCACGCGAGCAGGACCAGCCGATCCTGCTCTCGATCGGTTACTCGGCCTGTCACTGGTGTCACGTGATGGCGCACGAGTCCTTCGCCGACCCCGAGGTCGCGAGCCTGATGAATCGCGCCTTCGTCAACATCAAGGTCGATCGCGAGGAGCGCCCCGACCTCGACGGGCTCTATCAGCGTGCCCACCAGCTGCTCAACGGGCGTGGCGGTGGCTGGCCGTTGACCGTCTTTCTCTCCCCGCACGATCTGCGCCCCTTCTTCGCCGGCACCTATTTCCCGCCGACGTCGCGTCACGGCCTGCCGGCCTTCACCCAGCTGCTCGTCGGGGCCGAGCGCGCCTACCGCGAACAGCGCGACAAGATCCTCCAGCAGAGCGAGAACCTGGTCGAGGCGTTCGCCGGGCTCGAACCCGAAGAT
>NZ_RHFJ01000038.1:0-33425 GCF_003718675.1 Marichromatium sp. AB32 | reverse complement strand
ACCTCGCCGCGCCGGCCTCGGGGCATCTCTATTTCACCCTCCGCGACACCGGCGCGGCGGTGCGCTGCGCGCTGTTTCGCGCCCGCGGGCGGTCGCTCGCGATGCGTCCGGCCAACGGTCAGCAGGTGGTGGTGCGCGCGCGTGTCGGGCTCTACGAGCCGCGCGGCGACTTCCAGCTCATCGTCGAGTCGCTCGAGGCCGACGGCGAGGGCGCCGCACGGCTGGCCTTCGAGCGCCTGGCCGCGCGGCTCGAGGCCGAGGGTCTGTGCGCGCCCGAGCGCAAGCGCGCGCCGCCGGCCTTTCCGCGTCAGGTCGGGCTGATCACCTCGCCGAGCGGGGCGGCGCTGCACGATCTGCTGGTGGTGCTGCGACGGCGCCAGCCGGGGTTGGCGGTGCTGATCTACCCGGCCCAGGTGCAGGGCGAGGGTGCCGCGGCCTCGCTGGTCGCGGCGCTGGCGCAGGCCAATGCCCGTGCCGAGTGCGACGTGCTGATCCTCGCCCGCGGCGGCGGCGCGCGCGAGGACCTGGAGGCGTTCAACGACGAGACCCTGGCGCGCGCCGTCGCCGCCTCGTCGATCCCGGTGGTGAGCGGGGTGGGGCACGAGACCGATCTCAGCATCGTCGATCTGGTCGCCGATCGGCGCGCGCCCACGCCCTCGGCGGCGGCCGAGCTGGTCGCCCCGGCGCGCGAGCCGCTGCTCGCCCGGCTCGATCGGCTCGAGGGTCGGCTGGCGCTGGCGTTGCGCCAACGCATCGAGACCGAGCGCCGACGGGTGCAGGGGTTGGAGCGTGGGTTGCGGCTGCTCCACCCGCGTGCCCGGCTCGAACAGCGCGCCCAGCAGCTCGATCGTCTGGAGGCGCGGCTGCGCGCGGCGCTGGCGGTGCGGTTGCGGCACGAGACGCAGCGTCTGGACGCGCTCGCCAATCGTCTCGAGCGCTGTCATCCGGGGCGGCGCCTGACGCCGGCGCGGGTACGGTTGGAGGCCCTGGAGCGGCGGCTGCATCAGGGGCAGGCGGCGCAGCTCGAGCGTCAGCGCGCGCGGCTGGCACGCGCGGTCGCCGGGTTGGACGCGCGCGGTCCGCTGGCGACCCTGGCGCGTGGCTATGCCCTGGTCACCCAGCCGCCGGGCGGTGCCCCGGTGCGCGATCCGAGTGCGCTTGCGCCGGGGCAGCGGGTCGGGGTGCGGGTGAGCGGTGGGTGCTTCATCGCCCGGGTCGAGTCGGTGGCGGAGCCCGACTGAGCGCGCTCAGCCGTTGCTGGCGTAGTCGATGAAGCCCTTGTTGATGCTGTTGATCTTGCGGCCGTGTCGGCGCAGCACGCCGATCCCCTCGCGCCCGCCGGCGACATTGGTGTTGCCCTCGATGGTCACCAGCCGCGCCCCCTCGATGCGCTCGACCAGCCCGGTGTGACCGGCGCCGCCGGGGTCGCCGGTGTCGATCACGAAGATCGCGCCGGGCTGGACCCGCGTCGGGTCGGCGCTCGCCTCGGCCCGGGTGATGCGGCGCACCCCCTCGTGCCCGGCCCGGTTCCAGTGATCGAGCACCCCGGCGGTGTTGATGCAGGGGTTGTCGATGCCGAGGCCGCGCGCGGCCTCGGCGAAGCACCAGTGGACGAAGGCCGCGCACCAGGGGTGACCGCCGTCGAGCCCGGTGCTGGCGAGATAGGCCTCGACCCGGGGGCCGCGGTTCGACCCCGGTGGTTCCTCGCGCACCCCGATCTCGCCGCGGGCGATCTCCAGCACCTGGGTCAGCAGCCTGTCGGCGGCGCGCCTGCGGGGCGGCTCGGCGCCGAACAGCGCCGCCCAGGTCAGCGGCCCGAGGATGCCGTCGACCACCAGCGGCTCGCCGCGCGGGTCCTCGCTGCGTGCCTGGAACAGTCGCAACGCCGCCTCGGTCTTGCTGCCGAAATCGCCATCGACCACCAGCGCCGGGACGGCGCAGCCGAGGGCGTTGAGTCGTCTCTGTACCCGGCGCACCAGCGCGCTGTCGCGCACGCCCTGGCGCAGCATCACCCCGGGGTAGTCGAGTGTGGCGGGCGCGCCGGTCGTCTCCGCCGTCGCCGGCTCGTCGAAGACCTCGACGCCGTGCGCCTCGAGCGCCTTGAGGAGGGTCGCTGCGCCGCACTGGCGCGAGACCAGCTCGGGGTCGAAGCGGCCGTCGGCGGCATACTTGCCCTTGCGGTAGTGCCCCGAGAAGGACCACAGATAGGGCGATCGCACCTCGGGGTGGTACTTGCGATAGCCCCAGCCGTTGTAGGCCTCGAGCCGGAACAGGGTGCCGGCCAATCCCCAGTCGTGCCAGCCGGCAAGCCCGCTCAGGTGCAACGCGTCGAGCGCCGAGCGCTCCCAGCTGAACGGCGGCTCGCCCGGTGGTCGACCGGCGGGGACGCGACGGGTGCGGGCGTGCAGCGGGTCGCCGTTGTGCAGATGACGGTCGAAGCGCAGCCCGGACTCGAGCGCGTGGATGACGGCGATCACCGGCCAGGGGACCGCGGCGATGGCGCCGAGCGCGCGATAGCGCTCCTGCTGGGCGAGGATCCGTGCGGCCAGTCGCTCGACGGCGCCGGTACGATCGGGGGCGGTCGTGCAGCTGTTGAAAAGCCGGGTGTATTCCTCGCGCAGTGCCTCGAGACGGATCGGCGTCGACATGGTGGCGTACTCCTGTTGCCGGCGGATGGCGCGCCAACAGGCTAGCACGTTGCGTGTTTTTCGGTCAGTCCGAGAGCGCGTTGATCAGGGTGCGCCAGATCGGGTCCTCGCTGCCGTCGAGCGATAGCTGGTCCTCGACGAGGGCGAGCGCGCGTCCGCCGTCGTCGTAGAGACGCAGCTGGCGCCTGGAGGTGTCGGCGCGCTGGAACACCCAGGCGCTGTCGATCGCCCCGGTGTCGAGACGCAGTCGCGCGCCGTCGCCGATGAGCTGCAGCCAGGGCCCGGCGCGGCGGTGATGGGTGTGGAAGACCCCGCTGAAGCGCTGGGCGACGCCGCGGGTGCCGGTGAGCACGTGCAGTGCGCGGCCCTGGTCGGCGAGGGCCTCGAACAGACACCCGACCAGCTCGTGATCGACCAGGGTGAGCCGGCCGTGATCGCGCAGCCGGGGCGGATGGAGCCTGAGCCAGCCGCAGACCTCGGCCAGGTCGTGTCTGGTGTCGGGGTCGGTCGGCCCTTGCCAGGTGGACGGGGCTGGCTGGTGACGGCCCTGGCCAGGAGGAACACGACGGTCGTCGTCTTGATGTGTCTGGATGAGCGTGCGCAGGGCGAAGTCGCTGGCGTCGCGCGCGAGCGAGATGCCGAGCAGCTTGGCGCCGCCGGCGTCCTCGATGCGCAGGCCGCGTGGCTGGCCCTGCAGCCGCTGCCAGTGGGCGAGGAAGCCGTGTAGCGCGAAGCCGCGCCCCTCCAGCCAGGCGTAGTGATCGCGGATCCGAATACCCTGCAACAGCGCCTGCTGGGTGAGCTGTATGCCCGGTAGCTCGGTCTCGATCCACACCTGATCGAGACAGCCGAGGTCCCACAGCAGCTCGGCCCAGCGCCGGCGGTGCGGTGGCGATGGCGTGGCAGGGTGCAGTGGGGTGACGGTGGCGAGGTTGGCGTTGGCGTGCATCTGCGGCTCCTGTCGATCAGGCTTGAGGCGGTGGCCGCTCCCCGCGCGCGGGCGAGGGCCGAGCTGCGCTGGCCAGGGAGGCGCTGCTGGCCGGTATCGGGCTGGCGCGGCCTGGTTCCGTGCCCGGTGATCTAGGGCGTCGGTGGCAATCCTTCAATGGCTATGCGCCAGGGTGCCGGCGCGCTGCTCGGCCAGCCAGCGCCAGTGTCGGGCGAAGCGGCGCAGGTGGCACTGCTGGTCGGGGTCGCGGCTGCCGGCGGGGTGCAGATAGAGCGCCTCGATGTGCTGGATCACGGCCCGGGCATGGCGCGTCGAGCCCTCGCGCGCATAGCGGCGGATGAGTTCGCGCAGCCGTGATTCCAACTCGCCGGGCGCGAGCCGGTGGAGGTCCTGGGCGGTGAGCTGGTCGGTAATCTCCTGCATGTCCTGTACCTCTGAGGTCGTCATCGGAGACACGCTCTCGGTTGCGGCGGGGCGAGGGTGTTCGCGTGCCGCTGGAGAGGTGTCGACAGGGTGCCGCATCCGTGCGGCGCAGCGATGCCCTTGGGTCAGGGCTGGCGGGGATGTCCAGGGTGGCGTTGCCGCCCCGGAGGGCGCGGGTTCTGGTGTGGCGATGTCCATGTCGGGGTCTGTGTGTTCCTGGTCCGGTCGGCAGGGCCGCGCGGCGAGCGGGACTGGCAGTGAGGGGCCAGACCCGGCGCCGCGTCGGCTGGGACTATTTGGTCAGGATCAGCTTGTTGTTGCGGGTCATCCTGAGAAAGTAGCGCTCACCGGCGTGATCGATGAGCAGCAGGTGCTGACCGCCGAGCAGGGTGTGGCTGTCGATGCTGCGCATCTGCGGCGGGCCCTTGCGGCAAAGGGGGGCCTGGCGGTGGCTGTCTGTCGAGGGAACGGATGGCATGGTCACGGCGCTCGGTCTCCAGTCTCGCGTTGGTGAATCTTACAAATGACAATCGTTATCGTTTGCGATAACGCTAGTCTCTCGCGTACTGGATGTCAACCCCTGGTTGCGCCGCTCAGTGTGTCTGGCCCTCGCCGAGATAGTCCCGCAGGAGTTGCTGATACTCGGGCTCCTGCTTGAAGCGGGCGAGTTCGACGGAGAAGCGCTCGACCAGCTCGGGGGAGACACGCGCCTTGCTGAAGATGATGTAGATGCCGTCGCTCTTGATCGGGTGAGCGGTGATCGGAACGATGCTATCGAGCATCCCCATCCGCTCGATGATGTGGTGGGCATTGCCGTGTTCGGCGATCACGAAGTCGAGCCGACCGGCCTGGAGCTTGCGAAAGTTCTGCTCGTCGCTCTCGGCCGCCTCATAGACCTGATGGCGCTCGACGAACGCCCAGAACTCCGGCGTATAGCTGTAGCCGCGGACCACGCCGACGCGGTGGCCGCGCAGGTCGTCGAGTCCGTGGTAGGTCGCCGCCAGCTCGC
This sequence comes from Marichromatium sp. AB32, assembly GCF_003718675.1. NCBI lineage: Bacteria > Pseudomonadati > Pseudomonadota > Gammaproteobacteria > Chromatiales > Chromatiaceae > Marichromatium > Marichromatium sp. AB32. The sequence goes on along the minus strand of NZ_RHFJ01000038.1, from coordinate 28,396 downwards.
GGGAGGTCCAGAGTTCCCAGGGGGTTTCCACCAGCGGTTGTTCGGGATAGAGGGCGAACTCGCTGCGTGCGTCGGTGTAGTTGGCCGAGAAGAGCGCATCGGCGGCACCGCGTTCGAGCATGATGATGGCGCGCTTCCAGGGGTAGACCCGGGTCTCGCGGACGGCCACATCGAGCCGCTCGAAGATGCGGCGCACCACTTGGGTGCTGAAGCCGTCGAGTCTACCGTCGACGACCATCTGGTAGGGCGCCCAGAGGTCGCAGATCACGTTGAGTTGCGGTGTCTCGGTCGCCGCCCTGGCCGGTTGCGCCAGGGCGGCCGCGCCGCACAGCAGCATCAGCGCTGTCGCATGCATGAGGCGTGCGATGAGCCCGTGTCGGGCGAGAGAGGGCGGGAGGGTGTGGCGCATGGTGAGATCCTGGCGGGGCATTGGCGGGCCTGTCTGGAGCAGTGGATGGGGACGGCTTGATGGCTCGCCAAGGCAGCCGATGATGCGTTGATGCTGTACGCGTGCATCGTCGCGGTGGCGTGGCCTGCGGCGGCTGCGTGCTCATCATGCCGGTCGCCGGCCCTGGCGGTGGCTGCTCTAAACTTCGCACGCGCGCGAGAGATATTGATCGCGATTCATTGAGATCCGCGAAGATCAAGTCGAGTTCTAAACTTCGCGCGCGCGAGAGAATTGATGCCAACACTGCCTGCGGGTACACAATTACCCGACGCTCTAGAACTTCGCGCGCGCGCGCGAGAATTGATGATATCGTGCCATCGGGCTTGCTGATCGGCATCCCGCCAGCGGTCGCGATTCGCATGACGGACTTGAGTCGCTTTCATCAAAAAGCTTGATCTGACACACACTGTCTGTCACTCGACATGGACTGGCGCGTTAAAGGCTGATCTCTTGCCCGGGTTCGCGCTGGATGCGACGAGCGGTCCGGGGGGACGTGTCAACGCCGGCGCGAGCGTCCGACAGTGAAGTGAGGAGATATTAGTGTGACGCTACTCAATCGACATTCGATTGGCTTCAAGATCGCCCTGTGGTCGGGGTTGACGCTGATCGTGCTCGGCGGCGTGATTACCGCCTATGCCCTCAACCAGATGGCACAGATGGCCGACCGGCAGCGCGCGGAGGCGCTGGAGAACGGTCGTGCCTTCATCGTCAACGCCGCGCGCGAGCAGGCCGCGGTCATCAAGGGCGATGCCGATCGTGCCTTCGGTGTGGTACGCAGCCTCGCCCAGGCCTTCGCCTCGGCCGCGCACAAGGACGGCGAGGCACTGAGTGCCTCGGACTGGACGCGACTGCGTGCGCGCTACAAGCGCATGGAGGTCGTCTCGGAGTTGGCCGCCTCGGCGATCGCCCCCCTGGTCGCTGCGGCCGAGCGTGGCGAGATGCCGCTGACCGAGGCCCAGGATCGCGCCATCGAGCTGGTGCGCAGCATGCGTTTCGATGGTGACAACTATCTGTGGATCCAGGATCTGGGAACGCCCTATCCGCGCATGCTCATGCACCCCTATCAGCCCCAGCTCGAGGGGCAGGTACTGAACGATCCGCGTTACAACACCGCGATGGGGCGAAACGAAAACCTGTTCGTCGCGCTCGGCGATCGGGCCCGCGCCGAGGGCGGTGGCTACATCCATTACAACTGGAGCCGACCGGGCGACAGTGGCACCACGCCCAAGTTGTCCTATGGTCGCCTGGTGCCCGAATGGGGCTGGGTGCTCGCCTCCGGGCTCTGGTCCGACGACATGTCCTTCTACAGCCGCGACGACATCAACCAGATGCTGCGCTCGGTGTTGCAGAACAACCCCGGTTTCGCCGGTCTCTACACCGTCTGGGAGCCGAACGCCTTCGACGGCATGGATGCCGAATTCGCCAACACCCCGGGGACCGACGCCAGTGGTCGCTTCATCCCCTACTGGAGCCGTGGCGGCAATGGCGAGCTGGTGCTCGAGGCGTCACGTGATTATGACGTGGCCGGGTCGGGTGACTATTACCTGATCCCCAAGCGCACCGGCAAGGAGCAGGTGATCGATCCCTATCTCTACGAGATACAGGGACGTGAGCAGCTGATCACCTCGGTGGTGGTGCCGATCACCAGCAACGATCGCTTCCGTGGCGTGGTCAGCGTCGATATCGCGCTGCCGCACCTGCAGCGTCTGGTCGAGGAGACTGCCTCGACCCTCTATGAGGGCAGGGGCAAGATCGCCCTGGTCTCCTATGAGGGGACGCTGGTTGCTTCCAGCCGGCGACCGGATCTGGTCGGCAAGCCCTTCTCCGAGCTGCACCCCGAGTCGGGGCGGATCATCGACGACATCCAGGCCGGCAAGACCACGGTGAGCGAGGTGGACGGTGAGCTGCTGGCCTTCGTACCGATCCGGCTCGGCGAGAACGAGCGCCCCTGGTCGGTCGGCGTGGCCGTGCCCATGGATGTGGTCACCGCCGCGGCCGATCAGGCCGAGGCCAGCGCCAAGCGGGCCGCGACGGTGATGCTCGGCGTGGCGGTGCTGTGCATCGTCGTCGGCGTCGGGGTGATGCTGTTGGTGGCGCGGGTCATCGTCAACCGTATCCATGGTGTCTCGGAGACGATGCGCGACATCGCCGAGGGCGAGGGCGACCTCACCCGCCAGATCGAGGTCCACGGCAAGGACGAACTGGCCGAACTGGCGACCGCCTTCAACCTGTTCCAGGGGAAGGTTCGCGAGCTGGTCTCTCAGGTCGCCGGGGGAGGGGAGCGGCTGGCCGCCGCCGCCGAGGAGCTTTCGGCCACCAGCGAGCAGACCGACGAACAGGTCCGCCGTCAGCAGGCCGAGCTCGATCAGGTCGCCACCGCGATGAACGAGATGACCGCCACCGTCGCCGAGGTCGCACGCCATGCAACCGAGGCGGCCGAGGCGACGCGTCAGGCCGACCAGGATGCGGGCGCCGGTCGCGAGGTGGTCGCTCGCGCGATCGGCTCGATCGAGGCGCTGTCGCAACAGGTCGAGGAGGCCACCGGGGTGATCGGTCGCCTCTCGGCCGACTCCGAGGAGATCGGCAAGGTACTCGACGTCATCCGCGGCATCGCCGAGCAGACCAATCTGCTCGCGCTCAACGCCGCGATCGAGGCGGCGCGCGCCGGCGAGCAGGGCCGCGGCTTCGCGGTGGTCGCCGACGAGGTCCGCACCCTGGCCAGCCGCACCCAGGCCTCGACCACCGAGATCCAGCAGATGATCGAGCGCTTGCAGTCCGGCGCCGGGCAGGCGGTGACGGTGATGGAGCAGGGTCGCAGCCAGGCGCGGGAGAGCGTCGGCATGGCCGCCGAGGCGGGCAACTCGCTCGATCAGATCACCCAGGCGGTGAGTGCGATCAAGGACATGAACACCCAGATCGCCAGCGCTGCCGAGGAGCAGTCGGCCGTCTCCCAGGAGGTCGATCGCAACCTGATCAACACCACCCAGGCGGTCGAGGGCATCGCTGCCGGTTCGACCCAGATCAACCATGCTGCGAGTGAGCTGGCACAGCTCGCGGCCGAGCAACAGGAGCGTGTCGGGCGGTTCAAGTTCTAGACCGTCCATGCCAGTCGGGCGCCGGGCAATCCGGCGCCCGGGTCGTTCAGTTGCCAGTTTTCAGCCTCCAGCCTCCAGCCTCCAGCCTCCAGCCTCCAGCCTCCAGCCTCCAGGAAATTGAACCGCAAAGCCGCGAAGGACGCGAAGGGTTTGATGGGGGGTGGGCGGTTTTTTTGCGAGTCGTTAGTCGTCAGCCTCCAGCTTCCAGCCTTCAGCCTCCAGCCTCCAGCCTCCAGAGAATTGAACCGCAAAGCCGCGAAGGACGCGGAGGGTTTGATGGGTGGGCGGTTTTTTTTGCGAGTCGTCAGTCGTCAGCTTGCAGCCTCCAGAGAATTGAGCCGCGATGGCGCGAAGGACGCGAAGGACGCGAAGGACGCGAAGGACGCGAAGGCGTTTGAGGGGGTAGGCGGTTTTTTCGCGAGCCGTCAGCCGTCAGCTTCCAGCCTTCAGCTTCCAGTCTCCAGCCTTCAGTGAATTGAACCGCAATGGCGCGAAGAGCGCGAAGGGTTTGAGGGGGGTGGTGGGTGGTTCCCGCCTTTGTGTCCTTTGCGGCTTTGCGGTTCAAACTCCTGGAGACTGACTCAACCGCCGCCAACGATTCGGCCGTGCCTCTGTGGGGATAGATTTCAAACGATCGTTTGAATTAAACATTCGTTTGAACTATGTTTCTGGTGTGTTCCGATCAGCGAGTCCCTTGAGATGACCACCAGACCCTCTACCCAGGAGACCCGCGAGCGTCTGCTCGCGGCCGCGCTCGAGGCCTTCGGCCAGCGTGACTACGATGCGGTCAGCACCCGCGAGCTGGCCACCGCCGCCGGGGTCAACCTCGCCGCCATCTCCTATCACTTCGGCGGCAAGCACGGGCTCTATCTGGCCACCGCGCGGCTGCTCGGCGAGCGCATGCGTGCGCTGCTGCACGAGGATCTGTCGTGGATCCGCAGCACCTATGCCGACGCCAGTCCCGAGGAGTGTCGACGGCTGGTCGGCGACCTGATCGGGCGCCTGGCCTCGCGTCTGCTCGGCGACGAGTTCGGGCGTCACGTGCCGGGGCTGATCATCCGCGAGCAGGGGCGACCGACCGAGGCCTTCGAGATCCTCTACGAGACCCTGTTCGGCCCCGTCCACCACGTCCTCGGTGAGTTGATCGGTCGCGCCCGCAATCGCCCGGCCGACGACGACGAGATCCGGGTGATCGCCCATGCGCTGATCGGTCAGGCGGTGATCTTCCGCGCCGGTCGCACCGCATTGCTGCGTTACATGGATCGCGAGGGCTTCGACGAGGGCGATCTCGTCCACATCCGCCGGGTGGTCGCCGCGCTCGCCGAGAGCGCCCTCGCCACCCCCGGCGAGGGAGTGCAACGATGAACCCGAGTCCCACGCCGCGCTGGCGTCGCCTGCTGTTGTTCCCCCCGATCATGCTGGGGGTGCTGATCCTGGTGCTGATGGTGCGCGGGCGCGAGCCGCCGGTGCTCACCGAGCCGGTCGAGCCGGTGCGTGCGGTGCGGGTGGTCGAGGCCACTCTGGTGGCGCTCGCGCCGACCGCCGCGGGCTATGGCTCGGTGCAGCCCGAGCGGGTGTGGGCGGCGGTGAGTCAGGTCGCCGGGCGGGTGGTGTGGGTCCACCCGAGGTTGCGCGAGGGCGAGATCCACGCCGCCGGCAGCGAGCTGCTGCGCATCGACCCGGTCGACTACGAGCTGTTGCTGGCGCAGGCGCGCGCCGAACTCGCCGATCTGGAGGTGCAGCGCGGCAACGCCGAGGCGCTGCTGGTGATCGAGCGGCGCAACCTCGAGCTGGCCGAGGCGGCGCTGGCGCGCAACCAGCGGCTGATCGGCCAGGGCACCACCTCGCAGAGCGTGGTCGATGATTCGGAGCGGGCGCTGCTCGCCAGTCGCGCCGAGGTGCGGCGGCTCGACAACACCCTGGCGCTGATCCCCGCCCGCCAGGCCCTGCTCGAGGCCAAGGCACGGCGCGCCGAGCGCGATCTCGCCCACACCCGCATCACCGCCCCCTTCGAGCTGCGGGTGGCCGATCTCGCGGTCGAGGCCGAGCAGTACGTCGGCGTCGGTCAGCGGTTGTTCGTCGGGGATACCATCGAACGCATGGAGATCGAGGCGCAGGTGCCGCTGGCGTCGCTGCGGCGGTTGTTCCTCGATCGACCCGCAGTCGAGGTCGATGTCACCCGGCTCGGCGAGTTGGTCGCCTCGGTCACCGGGGTCGAGGCCCGCGTGCGGCTCGATCTCGGCAACCATGTCGCCGAGTGGGCGGCCGAGTTCGTGCGTTTCGACGATACCGTCGACCCGCGCACCCGCACCATGGGCGTGGTGGTCGCGGTCGATCGTCCCTTCGACAAGATCCGTCCCGGCTATCGCCCGCCGCTGTCGAAGAACATGTTCGTCGAGGTGGTGCTGCGCGCGCGTCCGGCCGGCGAGCAGCTGGTGGTGCCGCGTCTGGCGGTACGCGACGGCGCGGTGTTGGTGGCCGACGCCGAGGACCGGCTGCGCCGTCGCCCGGTCGAGGTGCGCTACACCCAGGGCGAGCTGTGCGTGATCGCCGCGGGGCTGGAGCCGGGGGCGCGGGTGGTGGTCTCCGACCTGGTGCCGGTGGTCGAGGGCATGCGTCTGGCCGTCGAGCCCGATGAGCGTCTGACACGGATGCTGCGCGCCCAGGCGGTGCAACCATGATCGCCTGGTTCGCCCGTCACCAGACCGCGGCCAACCTGCTGATGGCCGCGATCATGATCCTCGGTCTGACCAGCCTGCCGGGGCTGCAGCGCGAGACCCTGCCCGAGGTCGCCAATGACGAGGTCGAGGTACGGGTGGTCTATCGCGGCGCCACCCCGGGCGAGGTCGAGGACGCCGTCTGCCGGCGCATCGAGGACGCGCTCGAGGCGGTCAACGACCTCGACGAGCTGCGCTGCGAAGCCGTCGAGGGGCAGGGCGTGGCGGTCGCGGTGATGCGCGAGGGCGCGGAGATGATGCGCTTTCTCGACGACGTCAACGCCGAGGTCGAGGCCATCGACGACTTTCCCGACGAGACCGAGCGCCCGGTGGTGCGCGAGCTCGGCCGCACCGATCCGGTGATCGCGGTGGCGGTCACCGGTCCCGATGATCCGGTCGCGCTCAAGGCCTATGCCGAGGACCTCGAGGCGCGGATGCTGGCCGAGACCGCGATCGCCCAGATCGACATCCAGGGCTTCTCCGATCATCACATCCGTCTCGAGATCCCCTCCTGGCGGTTGCGCCAGTACGGTCTGTCCGCCGCCGAGGTCGCCGAGGTCGTCGCCCGTCACAGCGTCGGCACCCCGCTCGGCTGGATCGAGGGCCCGGACGAGGATCTGCTGCTGCGCTTCGACGATCAGCGCAAGCGCGCCGCCGATTTCGCCGATCTGGTGGTGGTCTCGGGTGCGAGCGGGGCGCAGATCCGTCTCGGCGAGATCGCCACCATCACCGACCGTTTCGACCGCCCCGAGGACCAGGTGCGCTTCGACGGACGCCGCGCCGCACTGCTGGTGGTGAGCAAGACCCGCGACCAGGACGTGCTCGACATCTACGAGACGGTGCGCGCCTTCGTCGCCGCCGAGCGTGAGCGCGCCCCCGCCGGGATCGCGCTCACGCTCACCCAGGACGTCGCCTCGATGGTCGGCGACCGGTTGGAGATGCTGGTGCGCAACGGTCTCCAGGGGTTGGCGCTGGTGTTCCTGGTGCTGTGGCTGTTCTTCGGCATCCGCTACAGCTTCTGGGTGACCATGGGGTTGCCGGTCTCCTTCCTCGGCGCCTTCGTGCTGATGCCGCTGTTCGGCATCACCGTCAACATGATCTCGATGGTCGGGCTGCTGATCGGCATCGGCCTGCTGATGGATGACGCCATCGTCATCGCCGAGAACATCGCCGCCCGGCTGGCGCGCGGCGCCGCCCCCGCCGAGGCGGCCATCGCGGGTGCGCGCGAGGTGCTGCCCGGGGTGCTCGCCTCCTTCGCCACCACCACCCTGGTGTTCGGCTCGCTGGTGTTCATCGGCGGGGATCTCGGGCAGATCCTGCGGATCATGCCGGTGGTGTTGTTGCTGGTGATCTCGGTGAGCCTGATCGAGGCGTTCTGGATCCTGCCCCATCATCTCAACCACGCCCTGGCGCGCGAGCGCGGTCGTCCGCCCGCGCGGTTGCGCCGGGGTGTCGAGCGCGGCTTCGCGTGGCTGCGCGACGGGGTCTTCGGCCCGCTGGTCGATCGTGCCCTGGCCTGGCGCTATCTCACCCTCGGGCTGGCGCTGTTGTTGCTCCTGGTCTCGGTGGCGATGATCGCCGGCGGACGGCTCAAGTTCGTCGGCTTCCCCGAGCTCGACGGTGATGTCATCGAGGCCCGGGTGCTGTTGCCGCAGGGCACGCCGCTGGCGCGCACCGAGACCGTGGTGAGTGAACTCGAGGCCGCGCTCGGGCGTGCCGCCGCGCGGGTCATGGCCGGACAACCCGACGCTGGGCCGCTGGTGCGACACGTCGCCGTGCGCTTCGGCCAGAACCCCGATGCCTACGAGGGCGGCGCCCATGTCGCCCGGGTGGTGGTCGATCTGCTCGAGGCCGAGCGGCGCGCCTTCCCCCTCGACGAGCTGCTCGCGGCCTGGCGCGAGGAGACCGGGCCGCTGGCCGACGTCATCAACATCAAATACACCGAACCGGCGATCGGCCCGGCGGGTCGGGCGATCGACATCCGTCTGCTCGGCGCCGATCTCGAACGGCTGCGTGCGGCCTCGACCGAGTTCCAGGGCTGGTTGCTGGGCCATGCCGGGGTGCTCGACCTCGGCGACGACCTGCGTCCCGGCAAGCGTGAGCTGCGGCTGCGGCTCAAGCCCGGCGCCGATGTCCTCGGGCTCGACGCGCGGGCGGTGGCCGAGCAGGTGCGCGCGGCCTTCCAGGGGGTGGAGATCGACGAGTTCCAGGTCGGGCGCGAGCGCTACGAGGTCAACCTGCGGGTGGTGGCGGCCGATCGCATGGGGATCGACGATCTCGACGACTTCCGCGTGATCGGCGCCGAGGGCGCCTTGGTGCCGTTGTCGCTGGTCGCCGAGGTCGAGACGGTGCGCGGCTGGGCGCGTATCCACCGCATCGACGGGCGTCGCGCGGTGACCATCCAGGGCGAGGTCGACCGCGATCGGGTCAATGCCCGCGAGTTGCTCACCCTGGCTCAGTCCGAGTTCGTGCCCGGGTTGCGCGCGCGTTACCCCGAGATCCAGGTGGCCTTCCACGGCGAGATCCGCGAGTCGCGGCTCACCGGGCAGTCGATCGTCGGCAACGTGGCACTCGGGCTGATCGGCGTCTACATGCTGCTGGCGCTGCAGTTCCGCGGCTATCTGGCGCCGCTGACGGTGATGGTGGTGATCCCGATGGCGCTGGTCGGGGTGGTGTTCGGCCATCTCGCGCTCGGCATCGATCTGGCGATGCCGAGCATGATCGGCATGGCCTCGCTGTTCGGCGTGGTGGTCAACGACTCCATCCTGCTGGTGGTGTTCATCCGCGCCGCGCGGGCGCGCGGCGCGGCGGTGGTCGAGGCCGCCGCCGAGGCGGCGCGGGCACGCTTTCGCCCGATCCTGCTGACCTCGGTCACCACCATCGCCGGGCTCACCCCGCTGCTGCTGGAGAAGAGTCTGCAGGCGCAGATCCTCATCCCGCTGGCCACCAGCCTGGCCTTCGGGCTGACCACCGCAACGCTCGCCGCGCTGCTGCTGGTGCCCGCGCTCTACGCCATCCTCGACGACCTCGGCTGGCTCGGCGCGCTGGAGGCCGAGCGCGACTGAGACCTCCCGATGTCGTCATGCCGTCGGTTGGGCGGCCGTACCCGGCAACCCAACACCCGCGTGCGGAGGGCTCAGACGGCCCCGTCGTCGGGCTGCAACCCGGCGACGACCTTGCGCATCAGCGCGACGAAGGTCGCGCGCTCGGTCGCCGAGAGCGCGGCGAGGGCGTGGGCGTTGACCGCCGTGGCCGCCGCCGTCGCCGGTCCCTCCAGAGCGCGGGCGGTCTCGGTCAGCCAGATGCGCTGGGCGCGTCCGTCGTGCGGGTCGCGCCGGCGCTGGATCAGCCCGTCGCGCTCCATCCGCGCCAGGGTGTTGGCCATGGTCGGCTGCTCGATGTCGAGCGCGGCGATCAGCTCGCGCTGGGTCAGCCCGTCGCCCTCCCACAGCACCAACAGCGCGGGAAAGGTGCCGATGCTCAGACCGAGCGGCTTGATCCGCGCCTGCAGCTCGCGTGCGAAGAGTCGCGCCAGATGGTTGGCGAGATAGCCCGCCGAGTCGTCTCTGCTGAATGTCATGGCGTCTTGATAGCACTTGTATAGCTTGGAATGCAATGCTATATAGCAAGCTATGTTTAATCCCGGAGCGGAGACCGTCATGACCAAGTGGATCCATCCCATCGCCGGCGCGCTGGCGCTGCTGACCATCCTGAGCTTCTGGTTCGCCACCGTGATCGTCGAGACCCTCGGCGCCCCGGCGGCCATCGTCGCGGTCAAGACCGCCATCCCCTGGGGCCTGCTGGTGCTGGTCCCGGCGCTTGCGGCAGTCGGCGGCTCGGGCTTCGCGCTGGCGCGTGACCGCCAGGGGGAACGGGTCGCGGCCAAGCGCCGGCGGATGCCGATCATCGCCGCCAACGGGCTGCTGGTGCTGGTGCCCTGCGCCTTCTTTCTCGCCGCCAAGGCCGCGGCGGGGGAGCTCGATGGCGTCTTCTACGCGGTGCAGGGGCTGGAGCTGGTCGCCGGCGCGGTCAACGCCACGCTGCTCGGGTTGAGCCTGCGCGACGGGTTGCGGTTGAGCGGCCGGCTGCGCGGCCAGCCGGTGCGGACCTGAGCGGGGGGCGGCGATCATGCGTATCCAGCTGTCACTCCTGTTCGTCGCCGTCGCGCTGCTCTCCGGCGGCTGCGGCGCGCCCCACCTGCGTCAGGTCCACGAGGCCGAGCAGCGCTTGCTCGGCGCCGAGGTCGAGCGGCTCGCGCACTGCATCGGCGAGCCGTTGTCGGTCACTCGACCGGCCACGGAGCCCGGTGTCACGCTGCGCCACTACTCCTCGGCGCAGCGCCGCGGTGCAGACGGTCTGCTGCGCGCCACCCCGGCCCCGGACCCCGAGGACGACGCCCGCGCCTGTGTCTTCGACATCCGCGTGCGCGATGGGCGCGTCGTCGCCATCGCCAGCGACAACCGCGCCGGTTGGGGCTTTGGCAGCATCAAGCGCTGCTCGGCGGTGATCGGACGCTGTGCGGGTGGTTGATGCGGCGGTGTCAGGGTAGGCTTCGGTCTGGCGCTTCCGACGCTGATGACCCGAACCGAGTCCAGGCCGCTGCTTCGGGCTCGGTTCCGTGCAACTGGCGCTCACCCGCCGCCATCGACCGGAGCTGCCTCCAGCTCGACGGGCAGTCGACGGAAGGTCCCGCGCCGGTGGAGCCTCGGGGCCCGATCCTCGATGTGGTCGAGGATCACGGCGACGGAGGTGTCATGATCCTTGGCCGATGAGCGAGGGCACCGCGTCTATCCATGACGGTTCGAGACGATCCTCCCCGCAGCCGTCAGCTCCCCGACATCCCCGGGGTCGAGGTGCTGTGCGGGACCTTCCGTGACCATGCCTTTCCCCGTCACTGTCACGACGGGCTGATGATCGCGCTGATCGACGGCGGCGCGCAGCGGGTGGCGTCCGCGGGCGGTCGGCTGGTCGCCACCCCCGGGCAGATCGTCGCCATGCCGGCTGGGGTGGTCCATGCCGTCTCGGCGATCGACGCCGAGGGTTGGCGTTATCGCGTCCTGACCATTCCCGAGCGTCTGCTGCTGCAGGTGAGCGAGGGGCCGCCCGCGGGGTTCGCGTCCGCCCCCGTCATCAGTGACCGAGCGCTTGCAGCGGCCTTGGCCGCCACGCATGAGGCGCTGACCGATCGCGTGACCTCGCTGAGCTTCGAGACCCGGTTGCTCGATGTGCTCGCCGGCTTCCTCGCGCGGCACGCGCGCCCGTGCCCCGCGATCGTGCGCAGCGGACGCGAGCCCGAGGCGGTGCGCCGCGCGCTGGAGTATCTCGGCGACTGTCCGGAGCGCGCAGTCTCGCTCACCGAGCTGGCCTCGGCGGCGGGGCTCGATGCCTACCGCCTGGCCCGTGCCTTTACCCGTGAGCTGGGGTTGCCGCCCCATGCCTGGCACCTGCAGTACCGGCTGCGCGCGGCGCAGTCGCGACTCGCCCGGGGCGAGGCGGTCGCCGCCGTCGCGCCGGCGCTGGGGTTCGCCGACCAGGCCCATTTCACCCGCGCCTTCAAGCGGCTGACCGGGGTGACCCCGGGGCGCTATCGCTCCGACCACGGTCATCCGCGCACACGCCGCCGTCGCTAGGGTGCCAAGATCGTTCAAGACAGCGCCGTCGGCGCCTCCTAGCCTGCGTGCCTCTTGATGCGGTTAGGGGGATGGTGCTGTGCGAGGGATGAGGCCGACGGGTTCGGTCGAGATGGTCGGACTGGGGGCTGCGCTGGTGACCCCGGTGGCCTGGGGGCTGACCGGGGTCTTCGTGCGCTTGTTGCCCGATCTGCCGGCGACGGTGATCGTCGTCGCCAGGCTGGGCGTCGGGCTGCTCGTACTGGCGCCCTTCCTGCTGATCCATCGGCGCCAGGCCGTGCATGCACTGCGCACGCCCTTGCCGCTGGCGATGGGGCTCTACTATGTGCTGGCCACCGAGGCCTTCGTGCGCGCGCCGGTCGTCGAGGTGACCCTGGTGATCGGCGCGGCGCCGGTGATCGCGGTGCTCCTGCAGTGGGTTGGTGGCGCGGCGCCGAGTGGACGCCAGCTCGGGTGTGTCGCGCTTGCGCTCGCCGGCCTGGCGCTCTATCTCGCCCCGGCGTTGGGCGCGGGCGGTCTGGGTGTCGGTCACGGGCTTGCGTCCGGCTGCGCGCTGGTCGCGGCGCTCTACGCGATCGGGGTGCGCCGGCGCGCGCTCGCTGGGGGCTGTCCTCACCCGCTCGCGCTCACCGCGGTGGCCTGTCTCTGGGGGCTGGTCGTGAGTCTGCCCTGGCTCTGGGCCGCGGCCCCACGCTGGCCGGTTGCCGGGGAGTTGCCGGTGATCCTGGCGCTTGCCCTGGTCTCGACCGTGTTGCCGACCTTGTCCTATGGGATCGCCGCCGCTCGTCTGTCCCCGTTGATTAGCACGACCCTGGGACTGCTCACGCCCCTGGTCGCCGCCCTGGCCGCTGTCGCGGTGCTCGGTGAGTGGCCGCACCCGGCCTCGCTGCCGGGTGCGGTGATGACGCTCGCGGGTCTGTTCCTGCTGGTACGGACGCCGGCGCGGGGGTGAGGCGCTCTCAGTCGCGCGCGCGCTGTGCGGCCTCGAGGTCGGCGAGCAGCTCCAGCGGATCGACCACCATGCCGCTGCCGTCGGGGGCGGCGAACACCGAGACCAGACGGTCGTCGCGGTCCATGCCGGGCAGCCAGCGTTCCATGAAGGTGTCGAGCGCGAGCGCCTCGGGGCGGCAGTCGGCCCAGTCGTCGTCGGCCAGGGCGGCGGCCAGCTCCGGGGCCGGCCAGAAGGGGAAGCAGTCGGTGTCCTCCTCGTCGCTGAAGGCGACGAAGCCGTCCTCGGCGCACAGCGTCCACACCTGGCCGTGCTCCAGCACCTCGGTGACGAAGAGGGTGTAGCGCTCGGGGGCCGGCAGGTCGAACAGGGCGGCGAGTTCCTGGGTGGAGCGTGGTGCATTCATCGTGGGGCCCCCTTGCGGTCGGGTGGTTTGGGTTGCATCCCGCATTGTATGACAGCCGGGCGCGTCCCGGGGGCTCAGGGTGCGGGTGCGGTGCGCACGATCAGCAGGTGGTCGTCGAGAGCGGTCTCGACCGCGGTGACAGTCGATGCGGTGACGAGCGGGATGGCGAGCCGTTGCATCGATCGGGTCCGGATCACCAGGGGGCCATGGAGTCCATGACGCGGAAGGGCGCGCCCATGGCGCGGGTGTCGCTGGCCATGCCGCCGACGCCCTGGCGCATCAGCAGGGTGTCGTACTGGATGCGACCGATGGTGGCGTTCATCTGGGTCATGTCGCGGCTCATCGCGGTGATGTCGGTGGACATGCCGTCGATGCTCAGGCGCATCTGTCCCATGTCCTCGCGCATCGCCTCCATGCTGGTGCGCATCGCGCCCATGTCCCCGGCCATCGTGGCCATGTAGCTCTCGCCCTGGGCCTTGAACTCGAAGGGGCGGGTGCGGGCGTCGTCGGTGGCATGGCCCATGTTGTACATGTAGTCCTCCATCCGGTTCATGTCGCGGGCCATCATGAACACCAGATAGAAGAGCACGGCACCGATGAGTAGCGCGAACAGGCCGAGCACCGCCGTGTACCACTTGGCACGGGTGTGACGCCGCTCCTCGATGTGGAGACGTTGTTCGAGCCCGTGGATGTCGGTGAGCTGGCGCTCGGGACCGCTCGCCGCGAGCAGGCGTTCGAGCTGCTCGCCGAGTTGGGCGCGCTGTGCGGTGTCGTCCCTGAGCGCCTGGATCAGCGCCTCGATTCCGTGCTGGGCTGAATCGCCCTCGATCTGATCGGCCATCTGCGCCCTCGTCCTGAGTCTTGCCGGGGATGTCGATTATAGAGCCGTCGTCGACGAGACGGCGAGGGTGGTGCGTCCCTGCACCGATGGCTCAATGCTTGCGCGAGGTGAACTTCTTGAGCCGCTGGCGGCTCTTGATCTGGCGCGGGGTGAGCGGGTTGCGCTTGCCCTCGTAGGGGTTGCCGCCGCTCTTGAACTCCAGGCGCAGCGGGGTGCCGAGCAGGTCGAGCTCACGGCGGAAACGGTTGATCAGATAGCGCTTGTAGCTCGCCGGGGTCTCATCGGTCTGGTTGCCGTGGATCACCACCACCGGCGGATTGCGCCCGCCCTGGTGGGCATAGCGCAGCTTGATGCGCCGGCCGCGCACCAGCGGCGGCTGGTGCTCCTGTACCGCCGCCTCGAGCAGCCGGGTCAGCTCCGGGGTGGAGAGGTTGCGGGTGGCGTTGGCATAGGCCAGGTCGACGTCGTCGAGCAGCAGCCCGACGCCGCTGCCGTGCAGCGCCGAGATGCGGTGCAGCTTGGCGAAGTCGAGGAAACCGAGCTTGCGGGTGAACTGCGCCTTGACCTGTTCGCGCGCCTCGGCGTCGAGTCCGTCCCACTTGTTGATCGCCACCACCACGGCGCGGCCGCTGTCGATGACATGGCCGGCGAGGGTGGCGTCCTGCTCGCCGATGCCGGCATGGGCGTCGATCACCAGGACCACCACATTGGCCGCCTCGATCGCCTGCAGCGTCTTGATCACGCTGAATTTCTCGATCGCCTCCTTGACCTTGGCGCGACGGCGCAGACCGGCGGTGTCGATCAGGGTGTAGCGCTGGCCATCACGCTCGAAGGGGATGAAGACGCTGTCGCGGGTGGTGCCGGGGCTGTCGAAGGCGACCACGCGCTCCTCGCCGACCAGACGGTTGATCAGCGTCGACTTGCCGGCATTGGGGCGACCGACGATCGCCACCTTGACGCCACGCTCGTCGTCGTCCTCGGGCGTTTCCTCCTCGGCGGCCTCGGGGAGCTGGGCGAAGACGTGCTCGATTAGCGGCCGGATCGCCATCCCCTGGGTGGCCGAGACCGCGCGCGGTTCGCCCAGCCCGAGGGCGTGGAACTCGGCGGTGGCGAGCAGCGGGTCGAAGGTGTCGCTCTTGTTGACCACCAGGGTCATCGGCTTGCCGATACGGCGCAGCCGTTCGGCGATGGCGATGTCCTCCGGGGTGCAGCCGTCGCGCGCGTCGACCACGAACAGCAGGTGATCGGCCTCCTCGATGGCCAGTTGCACCTGACGCTCCATCAGCGTCTCGACGCCCTCGGTGGCGGTGGCGATACCGCCGGTGTCGACGATCACATAAGGGCCGGGGCCGATCCGCCCGACCCCGTACTGGCGATCGCGGGTGAGCCCGGGGAAGTCGGCGACCAGCGCGTCGCGGGTGCGCGTGAACCGGTTGAACAGGGTCGACTTGCCGACATTGGGACGACCGACCAGGGTGATGACGGGGAGCATGGTATTCAGGGACTCGCGTTATCGGCTTGCTCGGGCGCGCGTTGCGCCGTCCGCGCCGGGATGGCGCCGACGCTGAGGGCGCTCAGCGTCCCGTCGTCGGCATAGACATAGAGCCGCCCGGCGGCGGCCAGCGGCGGTGCGGTGATCGGCGCCTTCTTGGTGACGCGGGTGCGCCCGAGCAGCTGACCGTCGGCGGCGTCGAGCAGGTGGACATAGCCCTCCAGGTCGCCGACCGCGACCACCTGGCCGAGCAGCGCCGGCGCGGTGAGCCGACGATAGCGCAGCGCCTCCTGCACCCAGCGCCCGGCGCCGCTGAGCGGGTCGGCGCCCCACACCTGATCGCGCGAGTCGGTGACGAACAGCGCCTCCGGGGTGGCGGCGAGACCGGCATGGGCGGAGAGCTCGCGGCGCCACAGCACGGTGCCGGTGACGGCATCGACCGCAGCCAGGTCGCCGTTGTAGGTGCCGACGAACACCGTGGTGCCGACCAGCACCGGATCGGCGTCGATGTCGGCGATGCGCGAGAGCTCGGAGCGCCCGCTCGGTCGGGTGATGGTGACCTCCCACAGCGGCGTGCCGTCGGCGACGTCGAACTTGATCAGCTTGCCGCCGGAGAGCCCGACGATGACCCCGTCCGGGGCCACCGCCGGGGTGCTGCTGCCGCGCAGGGTGAGCACCGGGGCGGGGTAGGTGAGGTGCCAGCGCTGCTCGCCGGTGGCCGCCTCGATGCCGTAGAGACTGTCGTCGAGGGTGTGGACGACGATGGTCTCGGCATCGGCGAAGCGCGGCACCGAGAGCACCTCGCTGCCGAGCCGGGTCCGCCACAGCTCGCTGCCGTCGGCGGTGGAGAAGAGCGCCAGCTCGCCGCCGGTGGTGCCGAGCACCAGACGCTCGCCGTGGACCTCGGGACCGCCGCTGAAGGCCAGTTCGGTCTCCTGGCGCCACAGCACGCGGCCGCTGTCGGCGGCTACCGCGGCGAGGGTGCCGCGGGCGTCGGCGACATAGAGCCGACCGGCGGCGAGCGTCGGCACCAGATAGAGGCGACGCCCGTCGGTGCCGTCGGTGACGCGCGCCGACCACAGCGTGGTCGGGGTCAACGACTGGTCGAGCTCGGGCAACTCGCTCGGCGGTGTCGGATCCTCCTCGCTGCCGAGCCAGGGGATGAGACTGCAGCCGCCGAGCAGCGCACTCAACAGCAGTGCGCCGGCGCCGGTGATCGCCGCTCTGGTGTGGATCGCCATAACTTCCTTCCGTGTGTCGTCTAGCCGGCCGAGGGCAGGTTATCGAGCTTGAGCTGGATGAGTTGCGAGAGTGCGGCGCCACCTTCGATGGCCGTCTCATAGGCCTCGCGGGCGGTGTCGAGGTCGCCGCGCGCGGCGGCCAGGTCACCGCGCACCGCGGCGAAGTCGGCGCTGAACTCGGGGCTGTCGTCATGGTCGGTGATGGTCGACTCGGCGGCGTCGAGCGCGCCCTCGGCGAGCTGGATGCGCGCCAGGCGCAACGCGGCGAGACGCGCCAGCGCGGCGTCCGGGGCGTCATCGATCACCCGCTCGAGTCGAGCGATGGCCGCCTCGGCCTCACCGGCCTGATAAAGCCCCTTGGCCGCGACCAGGGCGCCGAGCGCGGCATAGGGCGTGGCGCCGAAGTCGGCGTCGAGCTGTTCGGACTGCTTGGCCAGCACCGTGGCCGCATCGGCGTCCTCGGCGCTGTAGAGCATCTGCTCGAAGTGGGTCGAGGCCTGGGCGGCGAGGTCGGTGCGGTAGTCGCTCCAGTAGCGCCAGCCGAAGATGATGACCAGGCCGAGCGCGAGACCGGCGAACACGGCCACGCCGTTGTCACGCCACCACTTCTTGATGGCTTCGGCCTTTTCCTCGTCGGTTTGGTAACTCACAGGTCTGTCCTCTATGGGTGCGCGCGCGCTGTCGAGCGGCGCGGGTGGGTCTCGATGGGGTCAGGCCGGCGCGCCGGCGAGCAGCTCGGTCAGTGCGGTGAGGTCGAGTTCGCGCTGCTCGACCTGTTCGCGCAGCGCCTTGACGCCGACCACGCCGCGCTCGGCCTCGTCCTCGCCGAGGATCAGCGCGTAGCGCGCGCCGCTCTTGTCGGCGCGCTTGAACTGGCTCTTGAAGCTGCCGCCGCCGGCGTGCACCACCAGGCGCAGCTCGGGCAGGGCGTCGCGCAGTCGCTCGGCGAGCACCGGGGCCTCCTGTTGGGCGCGCTCGCCGAGCGCGACCAGATAGGCGTCGATGCCGGGATCATCCTGCGCGCCGCTCAGTTCGAGCAGCTCGACCAGACGCTCGATGCCCATGGCGAAGCCGACGGCGGTGGTCGGGCGACCGCCGAGCTGGGCGACCAGACCGTCGTAACGACCGCCGGCGCAGACTGTGCCCTGGGCGCCGAGTTCGTCGGTGATCCATTCGAACACGGTGCGATTGTAGTAGTCGAGTCCGCGCACCAGACGCGGGTTGAGCTGGTAGTCGACCCCGGCGCGCTCGAGTCCGGCGCGGATGTGATCGAGATGGGCGCGACTGGTCTCGCCGAGGTGATCGAGCAGCGAGGGCGCGTCGGCGACGACCTCGCGGGTCTGCGGATGCTTGGAGTCGAGCACCCGCAGCGGGTTGCTGTGCAGCCGCTTGCGGCTGTCCTCGTCGAGTTGGTCGATGCGCGCCTCGAGATAGGCGATCAGCTCGGCACGATAGGCCGCGCGCTCCTCGGCGTCGCCGAGCGAGTTGATCTCCAGGCGGAAGCCCTCGAGTCCGAGCGCGCGCCACAGTCGCGCGGTCATCAGCATCAGCTCGAGGTCGATGTCCGGTCCCTCGAGCCCGAAGACCTCGACGCCGATCTGGTGGAACTGGCGGTAGCGCCCGCGCTGCGGGCGCTCGTAGCGGAACATCGGGCCGCGATACCACAGCCGCTGCGGCTGCATCAGCAGGCCGTGCTCGATGGCCGCGCGCACGCAGCTCGCCGTCCCCTCGGGACGCAGGCTGAGACTGTCGTCGTTACGGTCGGGGAAGGTGTACATCTCCTTCTCGACGATGTCGGTGACCTCGCCGATGGAGCGCTTGAACAGGTCGGTGACCTCGACGACGGGGGTACGGATCTCGCTGTAGCCGTAGCCCTCGAGGACCCGCCGCGCGGTGTCCTCGAGACGGTGCCAGGTGGGGATGCGGTCCGGCAGGATGTCGTGCATCCCGCGGATGGCTTGGATCTTCTTGCTCATGCTGGGCGGATACTGATGGCCTGTGGGATCGCAGCGCGCCGGACTCAGTCGGGCTGACTGGGATCGAGGGTGAAGCGGGCGACGTTGCCTCGGGCGCGCTCGCTCAGATCGAGCGGTTCGCCGTCGATGGTGAGTCGCGCCATGGCGGTGTTGCCGATGATGAAGCGATAGGGCGGCTGGCCCTCGAGCACGCGTCGGTCGCCGGCACGCAGCTCGCCGGTGAGGATGATGCGACGGTTGACGTCACGCACCTCGACCCAGCAGTTGCCGGTGAACTCGAGCGCGACCTCGGGCGGCGTCGGTGCCGTTTCGACGCTCGTCGGCGCGGCCTCCGGACGATCCGCGTCGATCCCGGATGCGACAGTGGGCGTGGGCGCGGGCGCGGGCGCGGGCGCGGCGCCGGGCGGCGTCGAGATGGTGTCCGGTGTCGCCCCCGGCTCGGGCGCGGCGACGAGCGCCGACGTCTGCTGGGCGGGCGCCGGGGTCGGACGTGGCGCCGGCTGCGGGACCCGGGGCTCGGGCGTCGTCGGTGCCGGGGCGACAGGGGCGGGTGTGGCCTGGGACGGTGCCGGGTCGAGGCGCGGCTGCTCGCTGGGCGCGACGTCGTCTGCGAGCGGCGCCGGGGCGACCTCGGGGCGGCTCTGCCACCACAGCACCAGCATGGCGACAGCCGCAGCCATCAGCGCCAGGCTGATCAGGCGCATCAGCCAGCGCGAGGTGGTCTCGGCGAGGTTGCCGCGCGTCCGTGGCCCCGTCTGGGCGGCGGCCTGCTCCTGGGTCACCGTGCGTGCCGACTCGATCAATGGTGTCGGGTCGATGCCGAGCAGTCTGGCGTAGTTGCGCAGATAACCGATCGCGAAGACCGGCCCGGGCAGCGCATCGTAACGATCCTGTTCGAGCGCCTCGATGATCTCCGGGCGCAGGTGCAGTTGCGAGGCCACGCGTGCGATCTCGAGGCCGCGCGTCTCGCGCTGCTGACGCAGGCGCTGACCGGGGTGCATGATGATGTCTGGCGTGCTCGGCGCCTCAGGACTCGGTGATCTGGTCTCGCTCATCCAACTGGACTCCCTGGGATTCTCTGGATGCCGCCGCGTCCGGGAAGCGCTCGCGCAGTGCCCGCTGGTAGAAGTTGGCGCGCTCGCGATCGCCGAGCTGGCGCTCGATGCTGGCGCCGAGCTGCAGGGCCTCGCGCGTGCTGGTCGCGGTGCGCAGGGTCTCTGCTCCGAAATAGCGGTCGATGTCCCCCTTTGCCGCCTTGATCTCGCCACGGGCATAGGCCATCGTCGCGCGCTTGACCAAGGCCGGGCCGAACTTCGGATTCGCCGCGACGGCGGAGCGATAATACGCCTCCGCCTGGCTCGCGTCGCCCTTCTTGCGGGCACAGTCGCCGGCATTGGTCATGGTCACCCAGGGGGTGGCATAGAGCGGATTGTCGAGTGCCTCGAGGAACTGGGCCTCGGCCTCCGCATAGCGCTGTTCACGGCACAGATAGGAGCCGTAGGCGTGGAGCACGTCGGGGTTCTTCGGCGCCAGCTGCACGGCGCGCTCGTAGTGCTCGGTGGCCAGTGCGTCCTTGCCCAGCTGCTCGTAGAGAAAGGCCATCCAGACATGCGCGCGGGCGTAGCGACGATCGGCCTCGAGGGCCTGGAGCGCACGGCGGAAGGCGACCTCGATCTGGCCTCGGGCATAGTACTGCTCGGCCATCCGCACGTAGATCTCGGCGGGGCTGTCGTCGGGTTCGAGACCGAGCGCGTCACCGCCCTCGGGGCGCTTCTCGGCGCCACCGCAGCCAGCCAGCAGGGTCAGGCACAGCAGCACGGCCAACGCGAGCGGGCGAGGCCAGCGAGGGGTCATGGCGCTCCTGTTCGGTCCTGTTCGAGTTGTACCCGGGCCTGGCGACGGGTGCGATCCTGCACCCGGCCGACGAGCTGGCCGCAGGCTGCGGCGATCTCCTCGCCCCGGGTCTTGCGGGTGATCGCGATCAGCCCCGAGCGCAGCAGTCGCTGGCGGAAGGCCTCGACCTGCTCGGGCGGACTGGTGGTGTAATCGACCCCGGGGAAGGGGTTGAAGGGGATCAGGTTGATCTTCGACGGCGTGCCCTCGAGCAGACGGATGAGCTGCTTGGCGTGGGCGATGCTGTCGTTGAGCCCGGCGATCATGATGTATTCCCAGGTCACCTTGCGGCGCTTGTCGTCGGCGACATAGCGGCGGCAGGCCGGGATCAGCTCGGCGAGCGGGTACTTGCGGTTGATCGGCACCAGCTCATCGCGCAAGGCGTCGTTGGGGGCGTGCAGCGAGACGGCCAGGGAGACGTTGCTGACCTCGCGCAGGCGCTCGAGCGCGGGGACGATGCCGACCGTGCTCACCGTCACCCGCTGCTTGGCGAGCATATAGGCGAGGTCGTCCTGCATCATCGCCATCGCCTTGACCACCGGGTCGAAGTTGGCGAGCGGCTCGCCCATGCCCATCATCACCACATTGGTCGGGGCGGTCTCGAGCTGGCGGGTGGCGTGCCACACCTGGGCGATGATCTCGCCGACCGTGAGGTTGCGATTGAAGCCCTGCTTGGCGGTGGCGCAGAAGCGGCAGTCGAGCGCGCAGCCGACCTGCGAGGAGACGCAGATGGTGCTGCGGCGGCCCTCGGGGATGAATACGGTCTCGATGTGTTGGCCGTCGGCCAACTCCATCACCCATTTCTTCGTCCCGTCGGCGGAGGGGTGTTCGTGGACGATCCGCGGCAGGCGGATCTCGGTGCGCTCGCGCAGCTGTTCGCGCAGCGCGAGCGGCAGATCCGTCATGGCGTCGAAGTCGACGACGCCATGCTTGTGGATCCACTTGAACAGGTTGCGGCCATGGAACGCCTTGCGGCCGAACTCGACGGCGAGCGCCTCGCAGTCGGCGCGGTCGAGATCGAGCAGGTTGGTCTTGGGTTCGCTGGCGTTCATGGCCGTCACCGGATCAGGATCAGCGGGTGCGCTCGCAGACGCCCTCGGGGAAGAAGAAGGCGATCTCCTCGGCGGCGGTCTCGGGGGCATCGGAGCCGTGGGCCGCGTTCTCGGTGAAGGAGTCGGCGAAGTCGGCGCGGATGGTGCCCGGGGCGGCCTCGGCCGGGTTGGTGGCACCCATGATCTCGCGGTTCTTGGCGATGGCGCCCTCGCCCTCGAGGACCTGGACCATGACCGGGCCGGAGGTCATGAAGTCGACCAGCTCGCCGAAGAAGGGACGCTCCTGGTGCACGGCGTAGAAGGCCGAGGCCTGCTCGCGGCTCAGGTGCATCATGCGCGCGGCGACGATGCGCAGGCCGGCGGCCTCGAAACGCCCGAGGATGGCGCCGATGGCGTCCTTGGCGACGGCGTTGGGCTTGATGATGGAGAGGGTGCGTTCGATGGCCATGCGGGCTCCTGAAGGACTCTTAAAGGATGATGTTAGGACACACGGGCTTCCCTGGCTCCGGCAACCACCAATACGCCGTCGTCGCCGATCGCGAGACGCCGAGCCAGGGCCGGAGAACCTGAGAAGATCAAAAGAAGTCGGTGAGCAGGCAAGTCTAACGTCAGCGGCTGTACCGGGCAATGCCGATGCGCGCTTGTCAGGATAGTCGCGCGCTGGTTAGGCTCCTCGCATTCCACTCGAATCGAGCCGGGCCGGGGATCGGCCAGGGAGGAGACGCGCATGGCCCTGTACGATGTCTTCAACGGCGACGCGGACGGACTCTGCGCGCTCCTGCAACTGCACCTGGCCGAGCCGCGCGAGAGCGTGCTGGTGACCGGGGTCAAGCGCGACATCGCGCTGCTCGATCGCGTCGAGGCCGGCGCCGGTGACGAGGTGCGGGTGCTCGACCTCTCGCTCGACAAGAACCGCGCCGCGCTCGAGCGGCTGCTCGCCGCCGGTGCTCGGGTGCGCTACTTCGACCACCACTTCCCCGGCGAGATCCCCGACCATCCGGGCCTCGAAGCCCATATCGACACCGCACCCGATCGCGGCACCAGTCTGCTGGTCGACGCCGCGCTCGACGGCGCCCATCGCGCCTGGGCGGTGGTCGGTACCTTCGGCGACAACTTCGACGCCGCCGCGCGCCAGGCCGCCGCGCCGCTGGGGTTCGACGCGCCGACGCTCGAACGGCTGCGCGAACTCGGCATCTATCTCAATTACAACGGCTATGGTGCCCGTGTCGCCGACCTCCACGTCGATCCGGCGCAGCTCTTCGAGCGCCTGCGCCCCTATGCCGATCCGCGCGCGTTCATCGCCGCCGACCCGGTCTTCGCCCAGCTCCGCGATGGCTATACCGACGACATGGCCCGCGCCGAGGCACTGCGCCCCGAGGTCGACGAGAGGGCGGGGCGGGTGTTCGTGCTGCCCGATGCGCCCTGGGCGCGGCGGGTCAGCGGGGTGTTCGCCAACGCCCGGGCCCAGGCCGCCCCGGAGCGCGCCCATGCGCTGCTCACCCGCCTGCCCGAGGGCGGTTTCCTGGTCAGCGTGCGCGCCCCGCTGGCGCGTCCCGACGGCGCCGACGCGCTGTGCCGCCAGTTCCCGAGCGGTGGCGGACGCAAGGCCGCCGCCGGCATCAACCACCTCGCCGAGGACGACTATCCACGCTTCGTCGAGGCATTCCTCTCGACCTTCAAGCGCTGAGAGCGCTCGCCTCCCGTCCTGACCGGGGAAGGGTTCCCCGTGCGGCGGCGAGTCTGGATCGCGGCGGTGTCGGCGGAGTACCATCGGTCGCGCCCTTGCCGGAGCGGCGCGCGCGAGCGTGTCGGGACTGGGACTGCTCCGGGGTCTCTCCGTCGCGGCTGCGGCGGTCGCGCGTGACTCGCGGGGACCGGCTGCGGCTGGCGGGAGTGCCGCGATCCATCCTGAAGCCACCACCCCGACAAGCAGAGACCACATGCCTACGATCGGAACCCCTTTCTCCCCCAACGCGACCAAGGTCCTGCTTTGCGGGGCCGGCGAACTCGGCAAGGAGGTCGTCATCGAGTTCAAGCGACTCGGCCTCGAAGTCATCGCCTGCGACCGCTATGCCAATGCGCCCGCCATGCAGGTGGCCGATCGCGCCTACAGCTTCTCGATGCTCGACGGGGCCGAGCTGCGCCGGGTCATCGAGCTGGAGCGTCCCGACTATATCGTCCCCGAGATCGAGGCGATCGCCACCGACACCCTGCTCGAGCTGGAGGCCGAGGGCTTCAACGTCGTCCCGACGGCGCGGGCGACCCGGCTGACGATGAACCGCGAGGGCATCCGCCGGCTGGTCGCCGAGGAGCTGGGGCTGCCGACCTCGCCCTATCGCTTCGCCGACACCCGTGAGGCGTTCGAGCAGGCGGTTGCCGAGATCGGGCTGCCCTGCGTGGTCAAGCCGATCATGAGTTCTTCGGGCAAGGGGCAGAGCTTGGTGCGCGAGGCCGCCGAGCTCGATCGCGCCTGGGAGTACGCCCAGGCCGGTGGGCGCGCCGGGGGCGGGCGGGTGATCGTCGAGGGCTTCGTCGCCTTTGATTACGAGATCACCCTGCTGACCGTGCGTCACCGCGACGGCACCGCCTTCTGCGCGCCGATCGGGCATCGCCAGGAGGATGGCGACTATCGCGAGTCCTGGCAGCCGCACCCGATGACGCCGACGGCGCTGGCGCGGGCCGAGGAGATCGCCGCGCGGGTGACCGCGGCGCTCGGCGGGCGCGGGATCTTCGGGGTCGAGTTGTTCGTGCGCGGCGATGAGGTGATCTTCAGCGAGGTCTCGCCGCGTCCCCACGACACCGGCATGGTCACCCTGATCTCGCAGGATCTCTCGGAGTTCGCGCTCCACGCCCGCGCCATCCTCGGGCTGCCGATCCCCGAGATCCGCCAGCACGGTCCGGCGGCCTCGGCGGTGATCCTGGTCGAGGGTGAGTCGCCCCGGCCCCGCTTCACCCATCTGGCCGAGGCCCTCGCCGAGCCGGGCACGGATCTGCGCCTGTTCGGCAAGCCCGAGGTGCGGGGGCGGCGTCGCATGGGCGTGGCGCTGGCGCGTGGCACCGATGTCGAGGACGCCAAGGCACGCGCGTTGCGCGCCGCCGCACGGGTGCGTGTCGAACTCGACTAGGGCGCGGCGCGGGCGGATGTCCTCTGCGGGGAGCGACCGGCGCGGGCGGGCCGCGACGGTTGAGCGGTCTGCGGCGCGGCCCGTTGGTCGCTCGCCCGTCTCGACCGCCTGCCGGTGCGGCGCGAGCGGTGGTCGGGGCGCGGGTCGATGACCGCGATCCTCGATATCGTCGTCCCCGTCTTCACCGTCATCGTCGCCGGCTATGTGACGGTGCGGCTGGGGGTGATGGAGCGCGCGGCGACGGCGGTGCTGGGGCGCTTCGTGCTCCATGTCGCGATGCCCGCGCTGATCGTCGCGACCCTGGCCGGCACCGATCTGCGTCAGGCGATCGAGCCGGGGTTCCTGCTGGCCTACGGCACCGGGACGCTGCTCACCTACGGGCTGATGCTGGCGTGGTTTCGGGGTGGTCGGGGCGACCGGCTTGATCGCGCGGCGGTGAAGGCGCTCGGCTCGGCCTTCTCCAACAGCGCCTTCATCGGTTACGCGCTGCTGCTGCAGGCCTTCGACGAGCCGCCGGTGGCCGGCTTCGCCATGGCGTTGATGTTCGAGAACCTGGTGCTGATGCCGCTGGTGCTGAGCGTGCTCGAACTCGGCACCGGGCAGGGGCGGGCGCCGGGCGCCCGGGCCACCGCGCGGTTGATCGTGGCGCGGCTCGTCACCAACCCGCTGATCCTGGCGATCACCCTCGGTCTCGCGCTCGCGCTGTTCGAGGTGAGGCTGCCGCCGGGGCTGAGCGGGGCGCTGGGGTTGCTCGGACAGGGGGCGGCGGGGGTGGCGCTGTTCTTCGTCGGTGCGACCCTGGTCGGCAGCCGTCTCCACGCCAGCCTCGGCGAGCTCGGGCAGGTCGCGCTGGCCAAGCTGGTGCTGCACCCGCTGCTGGTGGCGGCGATGGTGCTGGCCCTGCCGGCGTTCGATCCCGACCTGCAGCGCGCCGCCATCCTGATCGCCGCCTGTCCGATGTTCGCCATCTTTCCCGTCCTCGGCGCCCGCTACGGTCACGCCGAGCTGGCCAGCGGGGCGCTCCTGGGTGCCACCGCGCTTTCCTTCCTCAGTCTCTCGGTGGTGCTGGCACTGTTGCTGTGAGGGTTGGTGCGCGTGGCGCGAGCTCAGACCTTGAAGCGCGCCATCATGTGGTGCAGCTGCGCGGCCAGTTGTGCGACCTGATCGCTGGCCTGCGCGCTCTGCTCGGACCCGCCCAGGGTGGTCTCGATGGAGTGGGCGATGTTGGTGATGTTGCGGTTGATCTCCTCGGTCACCGCCGATTGCTGCTCGGCGGCGCTGGCGATCTGGTTGGTCATGTCGCTGATCCGCTCGACCGAGGCGCTGATCGTCTTGAGCGACTGACCGGCCTCGCCGGCCTGGGAGACGCTGTCGCGCGCCTTGACGCGCCCGGCGTGCATCGCCTTGACGGCGCTGTCGGCGTTCTGCTGCAGCCGCTCGATCATCTCGCGGATCTCCTCGGTGGAGTGACGGGTACGATCGGCCAGGGTGCGCACCTCGTCGGCGACCACCGCGAAGCCACGTCCCTGCTCGCCGGCGCGCGCCGCCTCGATCGCGGCGTTGAGCGCGAGCAGGTTGGTCTGCTCGGCGATGGCGCGGATCACCTCGAGCACGCGACCGATGTCGTCGCTGTCGGCCGAGAGCCGGTTGATCACCTCGGCGGCGCCCTCGACGGCCTCGGCCAGCGCGTCGATGGAGTCGACGCTGTGACGCACCACCGCCTCGCCCGAGGTGGCCTCGCGTAGCGTCGTGCTGACCGCGCGTGCGGTCTCGTTGGCGTTTTGCGCGACGCCCTGCACCGTGGCGGTCATCTGGTTCATGGCGGTGGCGACCTGTTCGCTCTCGCGTTGCTGCAGCTGGACCTGGTTGCGGCTCTCGCTGCTGTTGGCCGAGAGTTGTTCGGCGGCGCTGGCCAGCTGCGCCGAGGCGGCGTTCACCTCGACGATGAGCTGCTGGATCTTGTCGACGAAGGCATTGAAGGCGCGCGCCAGATCGGCCAGTTCGTCGCGTCCCTCGGCCACGAGCCGGTGGGTCAGGTCGCCCTTGCCGTGGGCGATCTCGTCGAGTCGCCCGGCGACCTGTCGGATCGGGGTCGCGGTGAGCTGTGCGAGCACGAAGGCGCCGGTGATGCCGAGGGCGAGGATCAGCGCCAGCCCGACCGCGAGTCGGCGTTCGAGCTGATCGACACCGGTGGCGACGATGGCGTCGGTCTGAGCGCGGGGGATGCCGAGGAAGAGGAGACCGATCACCCGTCCGGTCTCGTCGGTGAGTGGGTCGTAGACGGTGAGATAGGGTTCGCCGAGGATCTCGGCCTCGCCGATGAAGCGTTTGCCCGCCATCACCGGGGCGAAGGCCGCGCTGGCCTCGCCCAGCCGGGTGCCGACGGCACGCCGTCCGTCGGCGAGCCGGATGCTGGTGGTGAGGCGGGTGAAGTCGTCGCCCTCGCGGGCAAACACCGTGGCGAGTACGCCGAGATCCTCGCTGAGTCGGTCGACCAGTTCGAAGCGCTCGCGGATCGCCTCGCCGTCGGCATCGACCAGCACGCCCGCTTGCATTCGCACATTCCCCCAGGACTGGGCGAGATAGACCTTCGCCGCCTCCAGGTCGCCGGCGATCTTCATCGACAGGGTGTGATCGACCAGTTGCCGGCCCATGGCGGTTGCGCTGTGGGTCGAGATCAGCAGGGCGGCCCCACCGACGAGGATCAATAGCGCGACGGTGAAGGCGATCAATCGCTCACGTATCGTCAATTTTCTCCACATGGAACTGCTGTGCCCGATGGTCTGGCGGTGGGAGTTGAGATGGTGGCATCAAGCCATCAGTCCAATGGGTTTTTACCGCTTCCGGCCTTTTTCAATCAGTTCGCTAGGGCTTGGGTGTTGTCGGCGGCAGAGGACGATCGTGGCGGCAGGGTGATGGCTCAACGGGGTCTGAACCCCTGAAGTCGGGTCGTCTCTGCGTGTAATGTGCGGCGGTTTTCGTTGCTCCCGCTCGCCTGCCCCCTTGGGAATGCCTGAATACCGACTATGCTGTGTACGACTACGGCAGGGTGGGGCATGGAAGGGTGCGCGGTGCGCGCCCCGGGCTGCGACTGGAGGCCGATGTGGCTGGCGATGGTGCGATGCAGTGCAGGTTGGAACTGCCCCCAATGCTCGAGGCATTGCCGGTGGCTCGTGGCTTCGCCGGCGAGCTGGCGGCGCTGGCCGGTTTCGACTCGAGACGGACCAATGCCATCGAGGTGGCGGTGGAGGAAGGCGTGGCCGGCGTCCTCGAACGTGCCGCTCCCGACTCCATCGAGCCGCTGGCGCTGGTCGGCGAGCTGACGCCGCTCACCCTCACCCTCACCCTCGACGATCGCGAGGCGCCGCCGACGCCGCAGGCCGATCCGCCGTCGCGCGCGGTGCTCGATCGGGTCGACGAGATCGACCTCGAGGGTCTGCAGCGGCAGATGATCCGTGCCGCCGCCGATGTCGCGCAGTGGCAGTCGCGCGGGCGCGAGGGCAATCGGCTGCGGCTGGTCTTCAACCAGAT
>NZ_RHFJ01000037.1:0-35463 GCF_003718675.1 Marichromatium sp. AB32 | reverse complement strand
TTGGTCGATGCGGTTGCAAGTGGCCCTTGCGGGCTTGTTCGGGTCGATGCCGCGCCCCCGCCGGGGGCGCGGCGTCCGCCGTGAGGCGGGGATGAGCTGAGCGGCGGCTTAGCAGCTGCAGGCCTGGCTGGCGCGCTTGTGGGCGATCAGCTCCTCGTCGCACAGCGGGCAGAACTCGTGCTCGCCGGAGATATAGCCGTGCTTGGGGCAGATCGAGAACACCGGGGTGATGGTGATGTAGGGCAGACGGAAGTTCTCCAGCGCGCGGCGCACCAGACGCTTGCAGGCGTCGGTCGAGGAGATCTGCTCGGCCATGTAGAGGTGCAGCACGGTGCCGCCGGTGTACTTGCTCTGCAGCGCTTCCTGCTTGTCCAGTGCCTCGAAGGGATCGTCGGTGTAGCCGACCGGCAGCTGCGAGCTGTTGGTGTAGTAGGGCGTCTCCTCGGTGCCGGCCTGGATGATCGCCGGGTAGCGCTTCTTGTCCTCGCGGGCGAAGCGATAGGTGGTGCCCTCGGCCGGCGTCGCCTCGAGGTTGTACATGCTGCCGGTGCTCTCCTGGAACTCGACCATGCGGGCGCGCACGTGGTCGATGAGACGGCAGGCGAGGGCATGACCCTGCGGCGTGGTGATGTCCTCGGCGTCCTTGGTGAAGTTGCGCACCATCTCGTTGATGCCGTTCACGCCGATGGTGGAGAAGTGATTGCGCAGGGTGCCGAGATAGCGCTTGGTGTAGGGGAAGAGCCCGGCGTCCATGTGACGCTGGATCACCTTGCGCTTGATCTCGAGGCTGTTGCGGGCGATCTCGAGCAGCTCGTCGAGACGTGCGAGCAGGCCCTGCTCGTCACCCTGATGGGTGTGACCGAGCCGCGCGCAGTTGATGGTGACGACGCCGAGCGAGCCGGTCTGCTCGGCCGAGCCGAACAGGCCGTTGCCGCGCTTGAGCAGTTCGCGCAGGTCGAGCTGCAGACGGCAGCACATCGAGCGCACCATGTTCGGCGAGAGCTCGGAGTTGATGAAGTTCTGGAAGTAGGGCAGGCCGTACTTCGCGGTCATCTCGAACAGTCGCTCGGCGTTCTCGCTCTCCCACGGGAAGTCCGGGGTGATGTTGTAGGTCGGGATCGGGAAGGTGAAGATCCGGCCCTTGGCATCGCCCTCGGTCATGACCTCGATGTAGGCACGATTGATCATGTCCATCTCGGTCTGCAGCTCACCGTAGGTGAACGGCTGCTCCTCGCCGCCGATCACCGGCACCTGCTCGCGCAGGTCCTCGGGGCACACCCAGTCGAAGGTGAGGTTGGTGAAGGGCGTCTGGGTGCCCCAGCGCGAGGGCACGTTGAGGTTGTAGATCAGTTCCTGGATGTACTGACGCACCTGCGCGTAATCGAGCCCGTCGACCCGCACATAGGGGGCCATGTAGGTGTCGAAGCTGGAGAACGCCTGGGCGCCGGCCCACTCGTTCTGCAGGGTGCCGAGGAAGTTGACGATCTGGCCGATGGCGCTCGACATGTGCTTGGGCGGCGCCGCCTCGACCCGGCCGGGCACGCCGTTGAGGCCCTCGGTGAGCAGGGTGCGCAGCGACCAGCCGGCGCAGTAGCCCGAGAGCATGTCGAGGTCGTGGATGTGCAGGTCGCCGTCGCGGTGGGCCTGGCCGATCTCGGGCGGGTAGACGTGGTTGAGCCAATAGTTGGCGATCATCTTGCCCGAGGTGTTGAGGATCAGCCCGCCGAGCGAGTAGCCCTGGTTGGCGTTGGCCGAGACGCGCCAGTCGGAGCGGTCGAGATATTCGTTGATCGAGCTGCCGACGTCGACCAGGGTGCGGCTGTCGTCGCGCAGCTTCTTGTGCTGCTCGCGATAGACGATGTAGGCACGCGCGGTCTCGAAGTGGTTGGCGCTGATCAGGGTCTGCTCGATGATGTCCTGGATGCCCTCGATATCGGGGCTGCGACCGTCGTTGCTGCGGTGTGCCAGCACCTTGATCACCTGAGCGGTGAGCAGCCGCGCCTCAGCGGCGTCGAACTCGCCACTGGCCTGGCCGGCGCGCAGGATCGCCGACTCGATCTTGGACACATCGAAACGCACCTCCGTGCCGTCACGCTTGAGCGCGCGGGTAGGGATCGAGGGGAGGTCGGTCTGCGTCGTGTCCATGAAAAGCGGTCTCTCTGGTGGTTGGCACAAGATATTGTGGCGCGAACTATAGCGCCAACAAGATGATGTGTATAGCTCTCTTGTCGTTTTTGTTTTTATTGATTTGCATCAATATTTTTGGGTTGCTTTTCTGACGGCTTTTGACAATTGGACAGTCTCTGTTCAGTGTTGCTTGCTTGACAGCTGTGCCCTTAATGCGCACAGTTCTTGGTTTCCTGTCATTTTCGGCCCAAGGTCCGGAGTCTCGTTTCCGGTCCATGTCGTCGCCGCGTTCGCGGCCCCGGCGCAACCCACAGACGGCCATGCATCGCAAGCTCTACATACAGACCTACGGCTGCCAGATGAACGAGCACGACTCCGCGCGCATCGCGGATCTGCTGCGTGTCTCCGCTGGCATGGAGCTCGTCGAGCGTCCCGAGGACGCCGATGTGCTGCTGCTCAACACCTGCTCGATCCGCGAGAAGGCGCAGGAGAAGGTCTTCTCCCAGCTCGGACGCTGGCGCCCCTGGAAGACGCGACGCCCCGAGCTGGTGATCGGCGTCGGTGGCTGCGTGGCCAGTCAGGAGGGCGAGGCGCTGCGTGAGCGTGCGCCCTTCGTCGACCTGGTGTTCGGCCCCCAGACCCTGCACCGGTTGCCGCAGATGCTGCGCGCGCTGGACGCGGGTGAGCCGCCCCAGGTCGATGTCTCCTTCCCCGAGATCGAGAAGTTCGACCGCCTGCCGGCGCCGAGCGTCTCCGGGCCGAGCGCCTTCGTCTCGGTGATGGAGGGGTGCTCGAAGTACTGTACCTATTGCGTGGTGCCCTACACCCGCGGCGAGGAGATCAGTCGTCCGTTCGACGACGTGATCGCCGAGGTCGCCGGGCTGGCCGAGCGTGGGGTACGCGAGGTCAATCTGCTGGGGCAGAACGTCAACGCCTATCAGGGACCGATGCACGAGCCGGCCGGTGAGTGCGCCGACCTGGCGCTGCTGGTCCATTATGTCGCGGCGATCGATGGCATCGAGCGCATCCGCTTCACCACCAGCCACCCGCTGGCCTTCTCCGATGCGCTGATCGAGGCCTTCGCCGAGGTGCCGCAGCTGGTCGATTTCCTTCACCTGCCGGTGCAATCGGGTTCCGATCGGGTGCTCGAGGCGATGAAGCGCGGCCATACCGCGAGCGAGTATCGCGACAAGATCGCGCGGCTGCGCGCGGTGCGCCCCGATATCTGCATCTCCTCGGACTTCATCGTCGGCTTCCCCGGCGAGACCGAGGCGGACTTCGACGCGACCCTGGCGCTGGTCGACGAGATCGGCTTCGACCACAGCTACAGCTTCATCTACAGCCGGCGTCCCGGGACGCCGGCGGCCGACTACCCGGACGATGTCCCGCTGGAGGTCAAGAAACACCGCCTGGAGCGCCTCCAGCGGCGCATCGACACCAATGCCCAGCGCATCAGCCGACAGATGGTCGGCACGGTGCAGCGGGTGCTGGTCGAGGGACCCTCGCGCAAGGATCCCTTCCAGCTCGCCGGCCGTACCGAGAACAATCGGGTGGTCAACTTCACCGGGGACCCGGCGCTGATCGGCGACTTCGTCGACCTGATCATCACCGAGGCCCTGCCCAATTCACTGCGTGGGCGTCTGGACGTCTAGGATCGCTTGTCTACTCAACCCGAAACTCTCGATCTGGAACTCGAACCCGAGGATAACCTCCGTCTGGCCAACCTCTGCGGTCAGTTCGACCAGCACCTGCGTCAGCTCGAGCGGCGCCTCGGCATCGAGATCGGCAACCGTGGCACGAGCTTCCGCCTGATCGGCGAGCGCGATGCCGTGCGCCTCGCCGAGCAATTGCTGCAGGCGCTCTACCGCGAGGCCGCCGAGACCACGCTGACCCCGGAGTCGATCCATCTCGCGCTCCAGCAATCGGGCGCCGATGCCCTGCTCGAACAGGCCGGGGCGCGGCTGCCCGAGGTGGTGATCCGCACCAAGCGCGGGCTGATCAAGGGGCGCGGTCCCAGCCAACAGGCCTATCTGCACGCCATCCTCAACCACGACATCAACTTCGGCGTGGGACCGGCCGGTACCGGCAAGACCTATCTGGCGGTGGCCTGCGCGGTCGAGGCGCTGGAGTCCGACCGGGTGCGCCGGGTGCTGCTGGTGCGTCCCGCGGTCGAGGCCGGTGAGCGTCTGGGGTTTCTCCCCGGCGATCTGGCGCAGAAGATCGATCCCTATCTGCGCCCGCTCTATGACGCGCTGTTCGAGATGCTCGGCTTCGAGAAGGTCAACAAGCTGATCGAGCGCAACGTCATCGAGGTCGCGCCGCTGGCCTATATGCGCGGGCGCACCCTCAACGAGTCCTTCATCATCCTCGATGAGGCGCAGAACACCACACCCGAACAGATGAAGATGTTCCTCACCCGCATCGGCTTCGGTTCCACCGCGGTGATCACCGGCGATATGACCCAGGTCGATCTGCCGCGTGGCCAGCTCTCCGGGCTGCGCCAGGCCGTCGAGATCCTCAAGGACGTCGACGGCATCAGCTTCAGCTTCTTCAGCGCGCGCGATGTGGTGCGTCATGCCCTGGTGCAGCGCATCGTCGGTGCCTACGACGCCTTCGAGAGCGCCGGTTCGCGCTCGGGGGCCTGAACGGAGTCTCCCTCCATGTCACTCGAACTGGATCTGGACCTGCAGGTCGCCACGACCGCAGCGGGATTGCCCGCGCACGCCGATTTCGCGCACTGGGTGGAGGCGGCGGTGGCCGATCGCCGTGCCCGCTGCGAACTCACCATCCGTCTGGTCGATGCCGCCGAGTCGCAAGCGCTCAATGCCCAATATCGTGGTGTCGATCGTTCGACCAACGTACTCTCGTTCCCCTTCGAGCTGCCGCCCGGGGTCGATTCCACCGACCCGCTGGCCGACTACATCGGTGATCTGGTGATCTGTCCCGAGGTGGTGCAGCGCGAGGCCCTGGAGCAGGGCAAGCAGGCAATCGCCCACTGGGCGCACATGGTGGTCCATGGCGTCTTGCATCTGTTTGATTACGATCATATTACCGATGAGCAAGCGGCGGAGATGGAAGGTCTGGAAACGACTATCCTGAGCAGGTTAGGATTTCCGCCGCCCTATGAAGACGACCCCCCAACGGAGGATCCATAACCCCCCATGACGAGCGATCGATCTACCGAGGGTTCGCATTCGCGCAGCTGGTTCGAGAAGATTGGCCAGCTGTTCGGGAGCGAACCACAAGACAAGGAACAACTCGTCGAGTTGCTCAAGGATGCGCGTCAGCGCGAGCTGCTGGACACGGACGCCCTGAACATGATCGAAGGGGTATTGCAGGTCTCCGACCTGCGGGTCCGCGACATCATGATTCCACGCGCGGAGATGGTCTATCTGCGCCGTGACGATCCCCTGGAACAGATCCTCAAGGTGGCGGTCAAATCCGCCCACTCACGCTTCCCGGTCATCGGTGAAGACAAGGGCGAGGTGGTCGGCATCCTGCTGGCCAAGGATCTGCTCTCCTTCTGTCTCGATTCCGGCCATCGCCGGGCCTTCAACATCCGTGACCTGTTGCGTTCGGCGGTCTTCGTCCCCGAGAGCAAACGGCTCAACGTCCTGCTCAAGGAGTTCCGCACCAGTCGCAACCACATGGCGATCGTGGTCGACGAGTATGGTAGCGCCGCCGGTCTGGTGACCATCGAGGACGTGCTCGAGCAGATCGTCGGCGAGATCGACGACGAGCACGACTTCGACGAAGGCTTCGGCATCTTCCGCCGCAGCCACAACGAGTTCAGCGCCAAGGCGCGCACCCCCATCGAGGACTTCAACGAGTACTTCGGCTGTGCGCTCCCCGACGACGAGTTCGACACCATCGGTGGGCTGGTGGTCAACGCCCTGGGGCACCTGCCCAAGCGTGGTGAGTCGGCGCGTATCGACGATTTCCGCTTCACCGTGATGCGTGCCGACAGCCGTCGTGTCCATCTGCTCAGCGTCGAGCGGATCGATCCGGATGCCCCCGAGGTCCCCGGATCCGCCCCCCAGTCTCCCGACGAGCCACACTGAAGGCACGACCGTCCCCGTCCCGTTCCTGGTCGCGGCGGTGCAGCCAGCACCGCCGCCGGATTCCGGGGTCAACGATTGGTGTGTCGATCTTGCGCCGGACGTGTTGTGCCACCATTGAAAAATCAGGGCGGCAGTGATCGCGCGTCCATCCGTGTTGCCGTGACCTGTCCGGCGTTCTATTCGGCTCGAGTCGAATGATCGTGTGTGGTGGCGATACGCCGCTCATTTCGAATCGGGTCGCGGCTCAACCCTGAAAAACTCCGTGTTTCTCTCGGATTCCCTTTTTGTTTCATCATCTTGATGATTGTTGAAGGGGTGTCTCTGGACGGTGGTATATTAGAGGATCATTTCACACTCATCGCGGCGGGAGCAGCGGGCGAAGTGCGAAAGAGACATTAAAAGAGAACGAGGAGATCAGCATGTCGAAGAAACACCCGATCATTGCCGTGACCGGTTCCTCGGGGGCGGGGACCACCACGGTCAAGCGTGCCTTCGAACACATCTTCTATCGCGACGGCATCAGCGCTGCGGTGATCGAGGGCGACAGCTTCCACCGCTACGACCGCACCACGATGAAGGCGGAGATGGCGCGCGCCTCCGAGCAGGGGCGCAACCTCAGTCACTTCGGTCCCGAGGCCAACCGTTTCGACCTGCTCGAGGAGCTGTTCCGCGACTATGGCGAGAGCGGCACCGGCAACAAGCGTTATTACATTCACAGCGAGGAAGAGGCCGAGTTCCACAACACCCGGCTCACCACTCAGCTGCGCCCGGGCGAGTTCACCCCCTGGGAGCCGGTGCCGGAGAAGACCGACCTGCTGTTCTATGAGGGTTTGCACGGGCTGGTGGTGACCGAGGACGTCAATGTCGCCCAGCACGTCGATCTCGGTGTGGCGGTGGTGCCGATCGTCAATCTGGAGTGGATCCAGAAGATCCATCGCGACAATCTCGAGCGCGGCTACTCGGCCGAGGCCATCGTCGACACCATCCTGCGGCGGATGCCCGATTACATCAATTACATCACCCCGCAGTTCACCCTCACCGACATCAACTTCCAGCGGGTGCCGACGGTCGATACCTCCAACCCCTTCATCGCCCGCGACATCCCCACCCCCGACGAGAGCTTCGTGATCATCCGCTTCAAGGACCCGGAGAAGCTCGAGGTCGACTTCCCCTATCTGCTGTCGATGATCCACGACTCCTTCATGTCGCGGCGCAACAGCATGGTGGTGCCGGGCGGCAAGATGGGGATGGCGATGGAGGTGATCCTGCAGCCGATCATCGAGCGCATGATGGAGGCGCGCAAGGTGTGAGGCGGGGCCGGGCGGGTGCCTTGCCGCGCCCGCCCGGTCCGGCTGGAGAGGTCCGTCCCGGCCGGTCGTCAGCGACCGGCCGGTTGCGTTCCCGCCCCCAGAGCCGGCTTCCAGAAGATGCTTGAAACCTCCTCGATCACCACCGTCGCCCATGTCATCGAGCTGGCCGTGGCGCCGGTGTTCCTGCTCTCGGGCATCGGTGCCATGCTGGCGGTGATGACCAACCGGCTCTCGCGCATCGTCGATCGCGCCCGCCGGGTCGAGGCCAGGCTCGGTGGCGATGGCGCCGACGATCCGGCCATCCGCGCCGAGCTGCGCGTGCTGGTGCGCCGCGCCCGGCTGATCAGCCTGTCGATCGGGCTCTGCACCTCGACCGCGCTGTTGATCTCCGGGGTGATCGTCAGCCTCTTTCTCAGCGCCTTCCTGCGCTTCGACGCTGCCTTGCTGGTCTCGCTGCTGTTCATTGCCGCGATGCTCGCCTTCATCGTCGCGCTGCTGTGCTTCCTGCGCGAGGTGCTGTTGGCGACCGCCGGGCTGCGCTTCGGTCGTCCCGGCTGAGCGCCAATCAGTCGCCGTGTCGCACCGGCGCGCGCTCGAGCAGCGCCGCAGCGGTGGCCTCGGGGATCACCGAGGCGTCGCCACGGGCGCGCTCGCGGCCCTGGTCGAGCACCAGGATCTGATCGACCCAGTCGAGCCCGGCCGGGCGGTGGGTGATCAGCAACACGGTACGACCCTGCATCAGTCGGTCGAGCGCGGCCATCAGGCTGCGCTCGGTGCCGGCGTCGAGCCCCTCGGTAGGCTCGTCGAGCAGCAGGATGGGCGCATCCTTGAGCAGCGCGCGCGCGACCGCGATACGCCGTCCCTGGCCGCCCGAGAGCCGCACCCCGGTCTCGCCGACCCAGGTGTCGTAGCCCTCCGGCAGCCCGGCGATGAAGTCATGGATCTGCGCTACCCGACAGGCCTGCTCGAGTTCGGTCTGGGTGGCGCCGGGACGGGCGACGAGCAGGTTCTCGCGGATGGTGGCGTCGAACAGATGGGTGTGCTGGCTGACCACGGCGATCTGACGGCGCAGGGTCTCGCTGTCGATGTCGCGGATGTCGTGGCCGCCGACACGGATGTTGCCGCAGTCGGTCGACCAGAAGCGCAGCAGCAGGTTGAACAGGGTGCTCTTGCCCGAGCCGGTGGCGCCGACCACCGCGGCGCGGGTGCCCTCTGGGACCCGCAGGTCGATGTCGGCGAGCGCTGCGCGTTCGGCGTCGGGATAGCTGAAACCAACCCCTTCGAAAACGATGTCGAACTGTTCCAGGCGCGGCGACGGACCGTCCGGCTCGCGGATCGCCGGCACGGTGTCGACGATGGCGAACAGCCGTCGTGCCGCGGCCAGCGAGCGCCCGAGCAGCTGGAAGGCATGGGGCAGGGGGGCGACGGCCTCGAAGCTCGCGAGGGTGAAGAGCGCGAGCATCGCCAGTTCGGGCGGCGGCAGCTCGCCCGCGCGCACCAGCGGGATCGCCAGCCACAGCAGCAGCCAGAGGTTGAGGTTGGCGCACAACCCGATCGCCGCCTGGGTCAGCCCCTGGTCGCTGTTGATCCGCGCCTGATCGGCGATCAACTGTTCGCTCAAGCCCTCGATGCGTTGCGCCTGACGCTCGGTGGCGCCGTAGACGGTGAGTTCGGCCATGCCCTGCACGCCGTCGATCACCGCGGCGCGCAGCGCGCCCTCCTGCTCGGCCAGTCGCTGCCCGGGCGCGCGCCCGCGCAGCTCGGCCCACCACGGCAGCCCGACCCCGGCGAGCAGCAGGAAGACGAGCCCGAGCAGCGCCAGGGCGGGGTCGTGGAGGGCGAGGAAGACGACGAACAGGGTGACGCTGATCAGCGCCACCACCACCGGTACCAGGACCCGGACATAGAGGTTGTCGAGCGCATCGATGTCGGCGCGGATCCGGCTGAGGATGTCGCCGCTGTGATACTGCTGCAGCCGCGCCGGGGCGAGCGGTTCGAGATGACGGTAGAACCACACCCGCAGGCTGGCGATCAGGCGGAAGGTCGCCTCGTGATTGACCAGACGCTCGCCGTAGCGCCCGGCGGTGCGGACCATCGCGCTGCCGCGGATCAGCGCCGCCGGGGCGAAGTAGTTCATCGCCACCCCGGCGGCGCCGGCGCTCGCCATCGCAGCGATGAACCAGCCCGAGGCGGCCATCAGGGTGACGTTGGCAAGCAGGGTCAGCACCGCGGCCAGGGTGCCGAGCAGCATCCAGGCGCGATAGGGCCGGAACAGCCTCCACAGTCTCAGCAGTTCGCGCATCCGCGCCTCACTCCTCTGTCGTGACGCCGGTGTGCGCCGGCGCGTCTCCGTAGGCGGCGGTCATCCGCGCATAGAGCCCGTTGGCGGCGATCAGCTGTCGGTGATCGCCCTGCTCGACGATACGTCCCTGGTCGAGTACCAGGATACGGTCGGCCCGGCGTACCGTGGCCAGGCGGTGGGCGACCACCAACAGGGTGCGGTCGCGGGCGAGGTCGTCGATGCCCTGCTGCACCAGCCGCTCGCTCTCGGGGTCGAGGTTGGCGGTGGCCTCGTCGAGGATCACCAGCGGCGCGTCGCGCAGGAAGGCGCGCGCCAGGGCAATACGCTGGATCTGGCCGCCGGAGAGCCCGGCGCCGCGCTCCCCGACCGGGTGGTCGTAGCCGCGGGGCAGGGCCTCGATGAAGTCCGCGGCGCGCGCCCGCTGCGCCGCCCGGCGTATCGCCTCGTGATCGGCCTCGGGGAGACCGAGGCGGATGTTGTCGGCGATGCTCCCCTGGAACAACCGCGGCTGCTGCGGCACCCAGGCGAGATGGGCGTGCCAGTGCGCCGGATCGATGGTGGCGAGATCGGTGTCGCCGATGAGGACCCGTCCGCGGGTCGGCTGGAGGAAGCCGAGCAGCAGGTTGATCACCGTGGTCTTGCCCGCACCGCTGGTGCCGACCAGGGCGACGCGCGCCCCGGGCGGGATCTCGAGATCGATCGCGCGCAGCGCCTCGCGCTCGGGCTCGTAGGCGAAACCGACCTGCTCGAAGCGGACCCCGAGCGGTGCGGGCAGCGCCGGGCGGGCGGTGCCCGGGGTGATCGCCGGCGGGGTGTCGAGCACCTCGATGAGTTGCTCGGCGGCGGCGACCGCGGCCATGCGGGCGTGGTACTGGGTGCCCATGTTGCGCAGCGGGGCGTAGAACTCGGGGGCGAGCATGAGCACGAACAGCCCCTGGAGGAAGCCGATGTCGGGCACGCTCAGCCAGTGCGGCACCGGCAGCGCGAGGTCGTAGAGCCGGAAGCCGATGAAGACCGCGACGATGGCGATGCCGACGGTGGCGAAGAACTCCAGCACCGAGGAGGAGAGGAAGGCGATGCGCAGCACCTGCATGGTGCTGACGCGGTAGTCGTCGGAGATGCGTCCGATCACCTCGACCTCGCGACGGCTGGCGCCGAACAGCTTGAGCGTGGTCAGGCCCTGGATGACATCGAGGAAGTGCGCGCTCATCCGCGCCAGCTGCTTCCACTGGCGCTGGTTGCGCGCCTCGGCCCCGGAGCCGATGAGGATCATGAAGACCGGGATCATCGGCGCGGTGACCAGCATCACCACCGCCGAGAGCCAGTCCATCGGCAGCACCACCATCAGCAGCGCCAGCGGCAGCACCATGGTCAGGGTCATCGCCGGGAGGAAGCGGGCGTAATAGCCTTCCAGGTCGTCGATGCCCCTGGTCAGGGTCTCGACCAGGGTGCCGCTGCGGGTGCCGGAGAGATAGGCCGGACCGAGCCGTTGCAGATGACGGTAGACCTGGTCACGCAGCCCGGCACGCACCCGTGCCGCGGCGGTGAAGGCGGCGCGCTCGGAGAGCCAGGTGATGAGCGCGCGCAGCGCCAGCAGCGCGAGCAGCCAGCCGAGCCAGCCGCCGACCTCGGTGAGTCCGGCGCCGCCGAAGATGACCGCGTCGAGGATCAGGGCGAGGAACCAGGCCTGGGCGACGGCCAGCAGGGCATGGATCAGGCTCAGCACGATCGCCCCCTTGAGGGCAGGGCCGGCGAGCGGACGCTGGGACTTGAGCCAGTCGTTGACGGACATGGTGCGAGCTTCCGGGTAGTCTGTCTGGTATTGGCGTCGGGAGGACGAGGATACGGAAGCAGCCAGGGAGGCGGCAACGGAAATTCACAAGCCGCGATCGCTCGATGCCGCGCCCCGATGGTTCGACGCCGGGGTCGTGGTGGCCGGTCGAGGCCATCGATTGGGGGAGAGGATGCTGCGCAATCCATTGCTGCTCGCCGCGCTCGGGCTGACCTCGGTGGTCGCGCTCTGGGGGGTGTTCGACACCGAGAGCCTGGCGCGGCTGGCGCAGGCGCAGGTGGCGCAGCAGTTTCGCAGTCGCGCCTGGTTCATCATGCTGATGACCAGCCTGCTCGTGGTCACTGTGCTGGCCCTGGCGTTCTCGCGCTTCGGCACCATCCGGCTCGGGCGCGATGACGAGCGCCCGGAGTTCTCCACCCTCAGCTGGCTCACCATGCTGTTTGCCGCCGGCATGGGCGTGGGGCTGCTGTTCTATGGAGCCGCCGAGCCCTTGACCCATTACCAGTTGGTGAGGGGGCGCACCGAGTCCGACCTGGCGGCAAGCTATGCGCTGGTCACCACGATCTTCAACTGGGGGCTGCATGCCTGGTCGATCTATGCCATCACCGCGCTGGTGATCGCCTATTTCAGCTATCGCAAGGGCCGCCCGGGGCTGGTCAGCAGCCCGATCCGCTATACCTTCCGTCGCGGCCGCTGGGTCGGGCCGCTGGCCTGGGTCGCCGACCTGTTGGCGATCTATGCCATCGCCATCGGTCTGGCCGGATCGCTGGCGATCGGGGTGTTCCAGGTCGAGGGCGGGTTGGGGCATCTGTTCGGGATCACCGGCGACTGGGTGAGATACCTGGTCTTCGGTCTGCTCTGTCTGGCCTTTCTGGCGCCGCTGACGCTCGACCTCGGTCGCGGCATGGCGCGGTTGTCGAACCTGGCGATGGCCATCGCCCTGGGGCTGATGGTCTATCTGCTGCTGGTCGGGCCGACCCACTATCTGATGAACGGGGTGGTCGACACCCTGGGCGCCTATCTCTCCGGGGTGGTGCAGCAGGGCTTCGCCACCTATCCGTTCTTCGGCAAGGCCTTCCAGGACTGGTTCCATGGCTGGACGCTGAATTACATGGTGTGGTGGATCGCCTGGGCGCCCTTCGTCGGGGTGTTCGTGGCGCGGATCTCGCGCGGGCGCACCATCCGCGAGTTCGTCCTCGGCGTGGTGCTGGTGCCGACGCTGTTCTCGCTGCTGTGGTTCGGGGTGTTCGGCGGCACCGGCTTCTACGCCCTGTTGCGCGAGGGCCTGCCGCTGCTCGAGGTGGTGCGCGAGCGCCCCGAGGACACCACCTTCTTCGTGCTCGAGGCGCTGCCGCTGGCGGGATTGACCGGCTCGGCGAGCATGATCGCCGCCTTCCTGTTCCTGGTCACCAGCGTGGTGAGCGCGGCCTATGTGCTGGCGATGTTCTCGACCAGCGGCGACGAGGACCCGCCGGTGCGGGTCAAGCTCGCCTGGGGGGTGCTGCTGGCGCTGCTCGGGCTGGCGATGCTGCTCGCCGATGATGTGGCGACGGTGCGCGCGATCATCGCGCTCGGTGCCATGGCCTTCGTCTTCATCCTGCCGCTGTTGGTGGTGGCCCTGCTCAAGACGCTGATGCGCGAGGAGCGGCGATGATCTGGGAGAACCTGCTCGACACCCTGCTCAATCTGGTCGTGTTCGCCTTCATCGGCGTGCTGGTCTGGCTCTATGTCCGCGACGAGGGCGATGGCAGCTAGCCCGCCGTCTCCCACTGCTGCGGCACTCGCTGGATGCGGTCGGTGTCGTAGCCGATACCGGCGAGGAAGGTGAGGATCTCACCATAGGTGGCGGGGGCGATCTCGGGCGCGCGCGCCATGATCCAGACATAGTCGCGCTTGGCTCGGCCGATCACGGTGACACTGTAGTCCGGGGCCAGCCAGATGATGCGGAAGTCACCCTTGAAGGGCCAGATGAACTGCATCCCCCAGTGTGCGTTGGTGGTGGTGTCGAGCACGAAGCCCTTGGGGTTGTAGGTCTTGAGCGGGCCGTCGAAGGCATCCTTGTGGAAGGTGAAGGTGGTGGCGATGGTGCCGTCGGGGTTGAGCGCGTAGGACTCGATGGCGTTGTGCGCGCCCTTCTCGACGAAGGTCGGGATGTTGGCGATGACGTACCAGTCGCCCATGAAGCGTTGCAGGTCGACCTGATCGACGGTGTCCATGGGACGGCCTCCGGTCTCGGTGCAGGCGTTGACGAGGAGCAGCGCGGCGAGCGCGGCCAGGGATTTGAGTGAGCGGTTCATGATGATGTATCCGCGGGGTTGGGGTGCGGTCCTCGGGTGCGGGTGTCAGCGCCCATCGCCACCCCCGCTGGGTACGCGGCGCGGCGGACCGGGGATGAAGGCGTTGGTGCGCGCGACATAGTCGCGGTAGCCGGGACGACGCTCGCCGATGTCGCGCTCGAGCAGGGTGACGCCGGAGACGCGCAGCAGCAGGAAGGTCATCAACAGCGGCGCGATCAGGGCCCACCAGGCCCCGGCGGCGAGGGCGAAGAGATAGAAGGCCCACCAGATGCAGGCCTCGCCGAAATAGTTGGGGTGACGGCTGTAGCGCCACAGCCCTCGGTCCATCACCTGCCCGGCGTTCTCGGGGCGGGCCTTGAAGGCGGCGAGCTGGCGGTCGGCCAGCGCCTCGAAGGCGAAGCCCAGGCACCACAGCGCCAGCGCCAGGGCGTCGAGCCAGCCGAGTGAGGCGGGCAGCGCCATGGCGCCGAGCAGCGGCAGCGAGATCACCCAGGCGAGGATCGCCTGCAGGCCGAACACCAGATAGAGGCTCTTCCACCAGAACCCGGGGTCGTTGTCGGCGCGGATGGCCTGATAGCGCCGGTCCTCGCCCTGGCCCTGGTTGCGACGGCTGATGTGCAGGCTCAGTCGCACCGCCCACAGCGTCAGCAGCACGAAGACCAGCAGCGCGCGCGGCCCGGTCTCGGGGATGAGCAGCATGTAGACCAGCCCCATCAGCAGGAAGAACAGTGACCAGAGCGCGTCGACGATGCTGACGTCGCGCGCGATCACGCTCGCCCCCCAGCCGCAGATGCCGAGCACCAGCGCGGCGGCCAACCCCGAACCATAGACGAAGAGATCAGGCATCGGCGCCCTCGCTGTTGATGGGTCCCTCGGGTGTGTCGCGCTCGGCGGCGGTGCGGGCGAAGCGCGCGGCGATTGCCAGGCTCGCCGGCATCAGCAACGACCAGCCGCCGCCGAGGACCGCCAGTGCCACCAGCGGGTCGGGAAAGTGCACGCCGCCGAGCTTGGCGCCGGCGTAATAGGCCAGTGGTGCGCCCAGGGCGCCGATGGTGAAGGCCAGGTACCAGCGGCCCTGGAGCCAGGCGAGCGAGACGTTGAGGGTGGTGGCGAAGGCCACCCAGATGGCGATGATCCACACCGGGGCGAGCCAGGGCAGCAGCATCCCCGAGGGATAGACGAGAAAGCCGAAGCGCGCCAGCAGCCCGTCCCACAGCGCACCCATGACCGCGATCAGCACCAGCAGCCGGGCCTCGCTGCCGCGGTTGGGCGTG
This sequence comes from Marichromatium sp. AB32, assembly GCF_003718675.1. NCBI lineage: Bacteria > Pseudomonadati > Pseudomonadota > Gammaproteobacteria > Chromatiales > Chromatiaceae > Marichromatium > Marichromatium sp. AB32. Next base: position 20,300 of record NZ_RHFJ01000037.1, on the reverse strand, counting down.
GTCGTCAGGTGCAGTGCGGCGACCAGCGCCACCACGCCGACGCCGAGCCAGGGCAGTTGGTGCGCGGCGCCGAGCACGCAGGCGAACCAGCCGGCCTGAAAGGCGGCGAGGTTGATGAGGATGCGGGGGAGCGACGGGGTTGCTGACATGGACTGGACTCGATCTGTGGGTTCGCGGAAACGAGACCGGCTTGAGATTCAGGTGATGCCGGCCGGGAGGGTTACAAGGGGCGGTTGAGGCCCGTGCGTATCGGCGCTGCTATGATCTGCATCCCCGGCCGCATCGGCCGATCGTCGCAACACGCAGGAGTTTTGATGAAGCATACAGCGCTTACCAAGGGTACCGCGGTCGCCGCCGTGGTGGCGGTCCTGATCTCCGGCTGCGCCGCCGATGGCTCGGGGATGACCGAGACCGGCCAGGGGGCGGCGATCGGCACCGCCACGGGGGCCGCGGCCGGGGCGATCATCGGCTCGTTCGGTGGCAACGCCGGACGTGGCGCACTGATCGGCGCCGTCGGTGGCGCGCTCGCCGGCGGCATGGTCGGTGCCTACATGGAGGAGCAGCGGCGTGACTTCGAGCGCGCGCTGGCCGACGAGATCGCGCGCGGCGTGATTCGGGTGCAACTGCTGCCCGGCGATCAGCTGGTGGTGGGGATGACCGGTGCGACCAGCTTCGAGGTCGACTCCGATCGCATCAAGCCCGGCTTCTACAGCACCATGGACAAGATCGCGGCGATCGTGCGTCGCTACGGCAAGACCGAGCTGCGGGTCGCCGGTCACACCGACAGCACCGGCTCGGCGAGCTATAACCAGACGCTCTCGGAGCGTCGGGCCGTCGCCGTGGAGGGGTATCTGGAGCGTAGCGGTGTGATGCCGCAGCGCATCTTTGCGCGGGGGTATGGTCAGGACAGACCGATCGCGAGCAACGCGAGCGAGGCGGGACGCCGGCTCAACCGGCGGGTGGAGATCACCATCGTGCCGATCCAGGCGCGGGGCTGAACGCACCGCGCCCGGGCGGCGAGATCAGTCGTCGTCGGCCGGGCCGCGGAACTGCTCGGACTCGTACCACATCACGTTGATGACCCCGAAGGCGAGCGCGAGCAGCACGCCGAGGATCCAGGAAAAGTACCACATGGATGCGATCCTCCCAGTATGACCCCGCCCGGCATCGGTGGGCGGGGTCGGCTGTAACGTGCGCGCGGTCGGACCGCGCGCGGTTGCTCAGTAGGCCAGGTGGTCCTGTGCCTCGATCTCCTCGACCGTCACCCGTCGCCACATCTTGGCGTAGGTCCAGGTGGTGTACATCAGGATCAGCGGGACGAAGATCACCGCCGCCCAGAACATCACCGTCAGGGTGAGGTGGCTGGAGACCGCGTCCCAGACGATCAGGCTGCTGTCGGGGTTGGTGCTCGAGGGCATGATGAAGGGGAACATCGCCGCACCGGCGGTGACGATGATCCCGGTCAGCCCCAGGCTGCTGGCCACCAGACCGAGCCCCGGCCGGTCACGCAACGACAGCAGCACCGCCAGCCCCAGTCCGGCGAACCCGAGTACCGGGAAGGCCAGCGTCCAGGGGTGGGCGCCATAGTTGGCCAGCCAGGCGTAGGGGACGATCTCGACATCCTTGGTCAGCGGATTGGGGGTGGCGTCGAGCGCCGGCATCGCGCTCACCCGATAGCCGTCGACCCCCAGCGTCAGCCACAGCCCGGCGAGGGCGAAGGCGATGATGGTGAACAGCCCGGCGAGCTTGACCATCCGCTTGGCGCGCCCGGCGATCGGCTCGGCGGTGCGCAGCTGCAGCCAGACCGCCCCGTGCATCACCAGCATCCCCAGGCTCACCAGTCCGGCGAGCAGGGCAAAGGGGTTGAGCAGGCCGAAGAAGCTGCCGGTGTAGTAGGGGCGCAGCAGGTTGTCGAGATGGAAGGGTACGCCCTGGAGCAGGTTGCCGAAGGCGATGCCGAACACCAGCGCCGGGACCGCGCCGCCGATGAACAACCCCCAGTCCCAGGCGTTGCGCCAGTGGGGGTTGGCGATCTTGCTGCGGTAGTCGAAGCCGACCGGGCGGAAGAACAGCGCGAACAGCGCCAGCAGCATGGCGAAGTAGAACCCCGAGAAGGCGGTCGCATAGACCAGCGGCCAGGCGGCGAAGATCGCGCCGCCGGCGGTGATCAGCCACACCTGGTTGCCGTCCCAGTGCGGGCCGACGGTGTTGATGATCACCCGCCGCTCGCTGTCGTTCTTGCCGAGGAAGGGCAGCAGGGCGCCGACGCCCATGTCCATGCCGTCGGTGACGGCAAAGCCGATGAACAGCACACCGACCAGCACCCACCAGATGAATTTCAGGACTTCGTAATCGAGAATCATGTCTGACCTCCGTCTCAGTCGCTCTGTTTCTGCGGGGCGGTGGCCGGCGTCATGCCCGCGCTCGGGTTGGCAAGACGTTCGTGGTGATAGCGCCCGGTGTGCAGCGAACTCGGGCCGAGTCGCGCGAACTTGAACATCAGGAACATCTCGATCATGAACAGCAGGGTGTAGAACAGGATGAAGCCGGTGAGGCTGATCACCAGGTCGTTGACCGTCAGGCTGGAGGCGGCGATGCTGGTCGGCAGCACCTCGCCGATGGCCCAGGGCTGACGACCGAACTCGGCGACGAACCAGCCGGTCTCGGCGGCGATCCAGGGCACCGGGATGCTATAGAGGAACAGCCGCAGCAGCCAACGCTTCTCCTGGATCACCCGCTTGGCGTTGAAGTAGAAGCCGAGCACCAGCAGCAACAGCATCCAGACCCCGGCGCCGACCATGACGCGGAAGCTCCAGAACAGCGGCGCGACCTCGGGGATCGAGTCCTTGACCGCGAGCTGGATCTGCGCCTCGGTGGCCTCGGCGGGGTTGTCGGTATAGGGCTTGAGCAGCAGTCCGTAGCCGAGATCGTCCTTGTGCTCCTCGAACACCGCGCGGTTGGCCGGGGTGTCCTCGCCGCCGCGCAGTCGTTCGAGATACTCGTAGGCGATCATGCCGCTGCGGATGCGCACCTCGTGCTCGTGCATCAGGTCCTTGAGCCCCTCGACCTCCTGGTCGAGCGAGCGGGTGGCGATCAGCCCGAGCAGCCAGGGGATCTTCACCGCGTCGTGCGTCTCCTCGTCCTCGTTGCTCGGTCGACCGTAGAGGGTGAAGGCCGCCGGGGCCTCCTCGGTGTGCCACTCGGCCTCGATCGCCGCGAGCTTGACCTTCTGCACGTCGCCGACCTCGTAGCCCGACTCGTCACCGAGCAGGATCACCGACAGGATCGAGGCCAGGCCGAAGCCGACCGCGACCGAGAAGGAGCGCTTGGCGAAGGCCAGGTCGCGACCCTTGAGCATGTACCAGGCACTGATCCCGAGCACGAACATCGAGGCGGTGACATAGCCGGCGGCGACGGTGTGCACGAACTTGACCTGGGCGACCGGGTTGAGCACCACGTCCATGAAGTTGGTCATCTCCATGCGCATGGTCTCGTAGCTGAACTCGGCGCCGACCGGGTTCTGCATCCAGCCGTTGGCCACCAGGATCCACAGCGCCGAGAGGTTGGAGCCGAGCGCGGTGAGGAAGGTCACGGTGAGGTGCTGGCGCTTGGAGAGTCGCTCCCAGCCGAGGAAGAACAGGCCGATGAAGGTCGACTCGAGGAAGAAGGCCATCAGCCCCTCGATCGCCAGCGGTGCGCCGAAGACGTCGCCGACATAGTGGCTGTAGTAGGCCCAGTTGGTCCCGAACTGGAACTCCATGGTCAGACCGGTGGTGACGCCGAGGGCGAAGTTGATACCGAACAACTTGCCCCAGAACTTGGTCATGTCGCGATAGATCTCGCGACCGGTCATCACATAGACGCTCTCCATGATCACCAGGATCCAGGACAGACCCAGGGTCAGGGGGACGAACAGGAAGTGATACATCGCGGTGCTGGCGAACTGCCACCGCGAGAGTTCGATCATGGTACTGTCGAGCATAGGCGGGTCTCCAGAGGGAGCCGAAACATAGGGTGAAGCGACGACGTCGCTGCGCTGGATCGATGACGTGCCACCCTGATGGCGGCGGTGGCGCGCAAAATCCAGCGCCGGTGGCGCCTGAGGCCACAGGTTAGTGCGGGGAATATGCGAGAGGAATGACCTGCGGCAAGATCGAAGGGCAGGCGGATGTTAGCCGTTGGCTGCTTCAGTGGGGGCGGAGCGCTGCGTGAAGGGGTGTCTGGAGAGGTCTGCAGACTTCTTCATGCACTTGCTTTCGAAGGCTTTTTTGGTTGTTTCCGAAGTCTTCTAATGGGGTGTGCTCTGTCATCCAAGAGGGCGGTCTGCGGTCTTCCCCTCGTTTTCTTCATGGGATTGATGCCGCCCCGGTGCGGGGCGGCCGGGCGTGGTCGGCTCAGTGCTCGTGCGGGTGTGCCGCCGGGAGCAGCTTGCCGGCTGCGAGCATGGTCGCCGCTTCGATCGGGTCGGTGGCGCTGGTGGTGTGGACCACCACTCCCTGGCGCGACATGCGCTGCACGAAACCCTGTCCGGCGCCCTGGGTGAGCAGCGCATCGAGTCCGAGCGCGAACAGTGGGTGATCGTCGCCGTGGTAGTCGTGCAGCGACATGCCCGCGGGCAGATCGAGTCGCTCGACCTCGGTGGCACCCTCGGCGTTGGCCTCGAGGATGAGGAAGCGGCGGGTCTTGCCGGCGTGTCCGGTGATGGTGCGGAAGTTCTGGCTGGTGACGGCGATGCGCATGGTTCGGCTCCGATTGCAGGTCGTGGGCTGGGGGGCCTTGTCGCAGAGTCCACAGGCCCAGTCCTCCATGGCGGCGTTGGCCACCGGCATCGGCGCCTCCATGAAGGTGATGACGAAGCCCGCCTCGGTCTCGGCGATACCGATCGAGCGCGGGCGAACCGCCAGCACCTGCACGTCCGGCAACGAGATGCCGAAGCAGAAGATCAGGTTCTTGGCCGCGAGGATGCCCTCGCCGACATGGCCCTCGGGCAGTGCGCTGGTGTGGGCGTGGTGGTCGAACTCGGCGATGAAGCGCGCCGAGTCGTAGCGCTCGATACAGGCGCGGAAGTAGTCGCAGATGGCCTCGACCGAGTCGTAGCTGGTCTCTTCGCGACCGATCTCGAGACAATAGACCGGATACCGTTCCTGGTACAGGCTCTGTTTCATGCGCTCAAAAACTCCGTCGGTGGTCGCGCGCGTGTCTGGCCCTGCATCCGTGCGCGTCCGCCGGCGGGCAGCCGGCCCCGGTTGCGGGGAGCTCGGGCCGCGAGAGCGGAGGCTGTGGGTGTCGTGGCGCTCGGCTTCCAGAGCGGGCAGGGTAGGGCGCGGCCCCCGAGGGGGCATTGAAATCGGTCAACCGCGAGCCGGGGCGGACTCGGCTCAGTCCTCGGCGATACGGCGCAGGTTGGGGATGTCGAGCAGGAAGGTGTTGGGCGCGCTCTCGACCAGCAGGCTCTGACGCTTGAACTCGGCGATGGTGCGGCTGGCCGTCTCGGTGGTGACGCCGAGCATGGCACCCATGTCCTCGCGGCTGAACAGCTGGCACTCGCTGGTCTTGCGGTCACGTACCAGCCGCAGCAGCAGGCGCGAGACGCGCTGTCGGGCCGATCCGGTCGAGAGCTCGGTGAGCCAGGCGTCGGCCTCGCTCAGGGCGTGCTGCCAGCGCGCCATCAGCTCGCGGTGCAGCGCCGGGTTCTCGATCCCCAGCTCGCGCACCGCGCGCGCCGGGAAGCGGCAGACCTCGGTCGGCTGCAGGGCGACGGCGTCGTGGTGATAGCTCTCCTCGAGCAGCGCCTCGAGTCCGAGCACGTCGGTGGTGCGCACGATGCGCACGATGCGCTGGCTGCCGTCGGGGAGATACTGCACCAGCTTGAGCGCCCCGCTGCGGACCGTGAACATGAATCCGGCGCCGTCGCCGGCCTGATAGAGTGCGGTGCCTGGTTTCAGCGTGAACTGGTCGATCGGGTCGTGGATGCGTTCGAAGTCCGTCTCCTCGAGCCCGGCGAACAGTACCGAGGCTCGCAGCGAGCAGTTCAGGCAGTTTGCCTCTCCGGACCAGGCATCCCGAAGTGTGACGCTCTTCACCATCGGATCGGTATCAACTCCAGGGTGGGGCGCGGGTCGCGCGTGCGAATCAGGGATGAGAGTGTACCCCGTTTTCGTCTCGTGGGCGCAGCCTCACGCCCTGGTGGCTGCGGTGTCGGCTGTTGCGCGCCTTGTCCGCCCTCTCTAACCTCGGGGGTCTTCGATCGGCCGTGCCGACGCTCCCTTCCCGCAATCGCACCAGGATACCCGATGAGCCTACTCAGTCTCGATGATGTTTCCCTCTCCTATGGTCTGCCGCCGTTGCTCGACGGTGTCTCCTTCACCATCGAGCGGGGCGAGCGTGTCTGTCTGATCGGCCGCAATGGCGCCGGCAAGTCGACGCTGATGCGGATCGTCGCCGGCGAGGTCCAGCCCGATGGCGGTCAGCGCCGGGTGGGGCAGGGGATGCGCATCGCCAAGCTCGACCAGGAGCTGCCGGTCGGTCATGAGGCGAGCGTGTTCGAGGTGGTCGCCGGCGGGCTCGGCGAGCTCGGCGAGCTGGTGCGCGAGTACTTCACCTGTTCGCACGCCCTCGGCGCCGATGCCGGCGAGGACGAGCTGGCGCGCCTGGCACGGCTGCAGCAGCGGCTCGACGACGAGGGTGGCTGGGAGATCGAGCAGCGCACCGAGCGGGTCATCTCGCGTCTCGGGCTCGATCCGCAGGGGCGTTTCGAGGCGCTCTCCGGCGGTCAGCAGCGCCGCGTGCTGCTGGCCCGCGCCCTGGTTACCGAGCCCGACCTGTTGCTGCTCGACGAGCCGACCAACCATCTCGACATCGACTCGATCGACTGGCTCGAGTCCTTCCTCGTCGACTTCCAGGGGGCGTTGCTGTTCATCACCCACGACCGCCGCTTCCTGCAGCGTCTCGCCACCCGCATCCTCGAGCTCGATCGCGGCAAGCTCACCGACTGGCCGGGCGACTACGACAACTATCTGCGCCGGCGCGAGGAGCGGCTCCACGCCGAGGCCCAGGCCGCGGCCCAGTTCGATCGCCGGCTCGCCGAGGAGGAGCGCTGGATCCGTCAGGGCATCAAGGCCCGGCGCACCCGCAACGAGGGCCGGGTGCGCGCGCTCGAGGCGATGCGCGAGGCGCGCCGGGCGCGGCGCGAGCAGCAGGGGCAGGCGCGCATCCGCGTCGACGCCGGCGAGCGTTCGGGCAAGCTGGTGGTGGAGGCCGAGGGGCTCACCCACACCTGGGACGAGAAGACGGTGATCCGCGACTTCTCCACCCTGATCCTGCGTGGCGACAAGGTCGGGGTGATCGGTCCCAACGGCGCCGGCAAGAGCACCCTGCTCAAGCTGCTGCTCGGCGCGCTCGAACCGCAGCAGGGGCGGGTGCGGCTGGGCACCAACCTTGAGGTCGCCTATTTCGATCAGCTGCGCGCCCAGCTCGACCCCGAGCGCAGCGTCCAGGACAACGTCGCCGAGGGCAGCGATCAGATCGAGGTCGAGGGCCGCAGCCTGCACGTACTCTCCTATCTCAAGGACTTCCTGTTCACCCCGGAGCGGGCGCGCCAGCCGGTCAAGGCGCTCTCCGGCGGCGAGCGCAATCGCCTGCTGCTGGCCAAGCTGTTCACCCGACCGGCCAACCTGCTGGTGCTCGACGAGCCGACCAACGATCTCGACGCCGAGACCCTGGAGCTGCTCGATGAGTTGCTGGTGAACTTCCAGGGCACCCTGCTGCTGGTCAGCCACGACCGCGCGCTGCTCGACAACGTGGTCACCAGCACCCTGGTGTTCGAGGGTGATGGGCGGATCGGCGAGTATGTCGGCGGTTATACCGACTGGCAGCGTCAGCAGGCGCGTCGCGAGGCCGAGGCGGCCGCCGCCGAGCGCGAACGCGCCCGCCCGGCCAAGACGGCGCCGGCGCCGCGGCCCAAGCGCGAGGGCGGCAAGCTCGGCTACAAGGAGACCCGCGAGCTGGCCGAGTTGCCGGCGCGGATCGAGTCGCTCGAGCAGGCCCAGGCCGAGCTGCACGCGCGCATGGCCGATCCCGCGTTCTATCGCGAAGCGGGCGAGGCGGTGGCGACGACGCGCGCCGAACTCGAGGCGGTGGAGCGCGAGCTGGAGCAGGCCTTCGCCCGCTGGGAGGCGCTCGAGGCGCGGCGTGGTTGACGCCGACGCTGGTCAGCGCTGGACGGACTGACTACCATCGGGTGCAGATCCCGGTCGCCGCCGCCGGGCGCGAGGTTCGCCTCGCCGGCGCGCGGTGATCGTCCATCGCAGCATCCAGGAGCATTGTCCTTGAAGTTCACGGTCGAAGAATTCCGCGCTTGGCCCCACAAGTGCGTCACCCTGCTCGGCATGTCCGGTGTCGGCAAGACCCATCTGTCGGCGATGCTGCGCCGGCAGGACTGGTTCCACTATTCCGGCGACTATCGCATCGGCACCCGCTATCTCGACGAGCCGATCCTCGATCTGGTCAAGGCGCATGCGATGCGCGATCCCTTCCTGCGCGAGCTGCTGCGGCGCGACTGGATCTCGATGCGCAACAACATCAAGGTCACCGACCTGGGGCCGGTGATGAGCTTCGTCGGCAAGCTCGGCAACCCCGAGCGCGGCGGGCTCGGACTCGAGGAGTTCAGCCGCCGCCAGACGCTCTATCGTCAGGCCGAGATCGCCGCCATGCTCGATCTGCCCGAGTTCGTGCGCAAGGCGCAGGACATCTACAACTATCCCCATCTGGTCAACGATGTCGGCGGCAGCCTGTGCGAGCTCGACGAGCCGCGGGTGATCGATCTGCTGGCCGCGCACAGTCTGATCCTCTATATCCGTGTCCCCGAGGTCGACGAGATCAAGCTGATCGAGCGCGCCCAGGCCGACCCCAAGCCGCTCTATTACCGTCCCGACTTCCTCCGCGAGGCGGTCTCCGACTATCTCGCCGAGCGCGGTCTCGACTATGTCGCCGAGATCGAACCCGATGACTTCACCCGCTGGGTGTTCCCGCGTCTGTTCCACTCGCGGGTGCCGCGCTACGAGGCTATCGCTCGTCCCCACGGCTATACGGTCTCCTCGGAGGACGTCGCCCGGGTGCGCGACGAGCAAGACTTTCTGCAGTTGGTCGAATCGGCGATCGCCGCCCAGGCGGTGGCCGCCTGACCGAGAGGAGCCCTGATACGTCCATGCCCATCGTCGCCCACAACGATCTGCCCACCTTCAGCCGGTTGCGCGAGGAGGGGCAGACCATCCTCGAACCCAACCGCGCCTTGCAGCAGGACATCCGCGAGCTGCATATCGGGCTGTTGAACATGATGCCTGACCCGGCGCTGGCGGCCACCGAGCGGCAGTTCTTCCGGCTGATCGGTCAGAGCAACCAGATCGCCCAGTTCTACATCCATCCATTCACCCTCGACGGGCTCAGACGCAGCGACGAGGCCCGCGCCTATATCGAGCGCTATTACGAGTCGTTCGAGACCATTCGCGCCGAGGGGCTGGATGCGCTGATCATCACCGGCGCCAACGTCACCGGCCCGGAACTGGCCGACGAGCCGTTCTGGGAGCCGCTGATCGAGGTGGTGGAGTGGGCCAGCGAGTATGTCTGCTCGACCCTGTTCTCCTGTCTGGCGACCCATGCGGTGCTGCAGTTCGCCTATGGCCAGCGTCGTCGGCGCCTGGCGGAGAAGCGCTGGGGGGTCTATCCGCACCGGGTGTTCGATCGCTCCCACCCCCTGGTGAGCAACGTCAACACCTGTTTCGACGTGCCGCACTCGCGCTACAACGAGGTCTCGCGCGCCCAGTTCGAGGCCGCCGGCCTGCACGTGCTCGCCGAGAGCGCGGCCGGGGTGCATCTGGCGGTGAGCGCCGATGGGCTGCGTCAGGTCTTCTTCCAGGGCCATCCGGAGTACGACACCATCTCGCTGCTCAAGGAGTACAAGCGCGAGGTGCGTCTGTTCTTCGCCGCTCAGCGCGAGGAGTATCCGCCCTTCCCCGAGGCCTACTTCGGGCTGCAGGCGCGGGCCATCCTCGACGAGTATCGCGGTCGAGTGATCGCGGCCCGGGAGCGAGGGGAGGCGCTGCCGCCCTTCCCCGAGGCGCGAATCGTCGCCGGGCTCGACAACACCTGGCACGACACCGCCGAGGGCGTGCTCGGCAACTGGATGGGCCTGATCTATCAGGTCACCAACAGTGACCGCAAGCTCCCTTTCATGCCACATGTCGACCCGCACGACCCGCTCGCGCTGAGTTGGCATCGCGATGAGGCGACGCATCCGGGCTGATCCGGTCTCGCGCTCGGCGTCGTCGGCAGCCTTGTCGTCGGCGTCGTCGTCGTATCGTGTGTCGTGCGCGCGGCGTCACGCATCGCCGCCTTCATCGTTTCCCTGCTTCCCACGCTTCCCTTCACCCCCTCCCGCATCCTTCGCCATGACTGACGATGGTCGAGATGCTGCGCTTTCAAGTGGCTGTTTTGATTGGGTCGAGGCCGGCCTGCGCGGCCCTGTTCGTGTTGTCTTTGCCCCCTGAGTGTCGTGTTTTGTTGCGCCGAAGTTACACAAAAGGTCTTCGTGTTGTGAAAAATCCACGACTGCGGCAGGGGGATTGCTTGGGTGGTCTCTGTGCCGGGTTTTGTGAAGACAGCATCAGTTTTCAGGTTTATGGACATTTTGGCTCGATTGTGCTTGTTGACTGTTGCTTTTTTGTACTAGACTGAAGGTGTGAGATGGCGTTGATGATGCAGCACGGATGGTTTGTTGCTTATTTGCATCATTCCTGTCCTTACCAGGCCACAGGTACCGCGTCTCCCCTTGATCGCCCGCCCCTCAAATGCTCAACCGGACCAGGCCCGACAATGTTTGACGAAACTGAAAACAGCATCCGTTACAAGTGGAATCCACGCACCCAGACCGGCTACAAGCTGCGCTTCGATGCCGAGGGTGCCGCCAAGGGTGGTCACTGCTGCTATCACGTCGAAGACTGGAACTGCCACACCGTCACCAACGAGTGGCCGTGCGAGAACCTCGACGAGGCGCTGCAGGTGCTCAACCACTTCTTCTCGCTCGACCTCGAGCGCGAGCGCGAGCGACTCAGCTCCTGGCTGCCTCGCTACAACGCCGCCTGATCACAACCTGATGCCTGCCGGCGACGCATGGATGCGTCGTCGCCCCTTGCGGACGCCTCCGGCGTCCGTTTTCGTCTCCGCTTCCCCGCTTCCCCGCTTCCCCGCTTCCCCGCTTCCCCGCTTCAGCGTTTCCGTCTTCCTATCAGTGCCGACCATCAGGGCAGTGTTCATTTATATAAACAAAATGAATGGGCCAATCATTTAATAAAGTTTTTCATCGGCATCTTTGGGTTTGAAAGATAGACGACCGCAATATTAGAATGCGGTAAAACAAATCATCCCCCAAGGGTGTGCCGATGCAAGATCATCCCAGTCATTCGGATAGCGCGATCGGTCGGGTCGAGGTCAAGGAGACCACCTGCTATATGTGCGCCTGTCGTTGCGGTATTCGCGTGCACCTGCGTGATGGTGAGGTCCGCTATATCGACGGCAACCCGCGTCATCCGCTCAACAAGGGGGTGATCTGCGCCAAGGGCAGCTCGGGGATCATGAAGCAGTACTCCCCGGCGCGCCTGACCCGCCCGTTGCGCCGCAGACCCGGGGCCGAGCGTGGCGAGAGCGACTTCGAGGAGATCTCCTGGGACGAGGCGCTGGAGCTGCTCGAGACCCGCCTGCGCCGGCTGCGCGCCGAGGACCCCAAGCGCTTCGCGCTGTTCACTGGGCGCGACCAGATGCAGGCGCTCACCGGGATGTTCGCCAAGCAGTTCGGCACCCCCAACTATGCCGCCCACGGCGGCTTCTGCTCGGTCAACATGGCCGCCGGGCTGATCTACAGCATCGGTGGATCGTTCTGGGAGTTCGGCGGTCCGGACCTCGATCGCGCCAAGCTGTTCGTGATGATCGGCACCGCCGAGGATCATCACTCCAACCCGCTCAAGATCGCGATCTCCGAATTCAAGCGGCGTGGCGGTCGCTTCATCTCGATCAATCCGATCCGCACCGGTTATTCGGCGATCGCCGATGAATGGGTGCCGATCCGCCCGGGGACCGATGGCGCGCTGCTGCTCGCGATCAATCACGAGATCCTCGCGCGCGGGCTGTTCGATCGCGACTTCCTCATTCAATACACCAATGCCGCCGAGCTGGTGGTGAGCGACGAGGCGCACGACGAGGCCGGGCTGTTCTATCGCGTCGAGACCGAGGCCGCGCCCGACTGTTTCGATCCGCAGGACCGGTTGTGGTGGGATCGCGCGAGCGATGCCGCGGTGCGCGCCCGCACCCCCGGCGTCGAGCCGCGGCTGCTCGGTGCCTATACCCTGGAGGACGGCACCGCGGTCAAGCCCGCCTTCCAGCTGCTCAAGGACCGACTCGCCGACTACACCCCGGAGTGGGCCGCCGAGGTCACCGGCATCCCCGCCGCAACCATCCGCCGGCTCGCCCACGAGATGGGCGTGACCGCGCGCGATCACCAGATCGAGCTGCCGATCCCCTGGACCGATTGCTGGGATCGCGAACACGCCTCGGTCACCGGCAACCCGGTGGCCTTCCACGCCATGCGCGGCATGGCGGCGCACTCCAACGGTTTCCAGGGCATCCGCGCGCTCGGCGTGCTGATGAGCCTGCTCGGCACCATCGACCGCCCCGGCGGCTTCCGTCACAAGGCGCCCTTCCCGCGCCCGATCCCGCCCTGTCCCAAGCCGCCGAACGACCCCGCGGCGGTGCGCCCGGATACCCCGCTCGACGGTCTGCCGCTGGGCTGGCCGGCCGACCCGGACGATCTCTTCGTCGATGACGAGGGCGAGGCGGTCCGGCTCGACAAGGCCTTCTCCTGGGAGTACCCGCTGGCGGTGCACGGGCTGATGCACAACGTCATCACCAACGCCTGGCGCGGCGACCCCTATCCGATCGACACCCTGGTGCTGTTCATGGCCAACATGGCCTGGAACTCGACGATGAACACCAGCGAGGTGCGACGGATGCTCGTCGACAAGGACGAGCAGGGCGATTACCGCATCCCCTTCCTGGCGGTCTGCGACACCTTCTCCTCCGAGACCGTCGCCTTCGCCGACCTGGTGCTGCCCGACACCAGCTATCTCGAGCGTCACGACGTGCTGTCGATGCTCGACCGGCCGATCTCCGAGTTCGACGGTCCGGTCGACGCGGTACGAGTGCCGGTGCTGCCGCCGAAGGGCGAGTGTCGCCCCTTCCAGGACGTGCTCATCGAGCTCGGCACCCGGCTCGGGCTGCCGGCCTTCGTCGACGGCGAGGGACGGCGCAAGTACCGCGACTACCCCGATTTCATCGTCAACTACGAGACCTCGCCCGGCTCCGGGATCGGCTTCCTCGCCGGCTGGCGCGGCGCCGAGGGCGATCAGGTGCTCAAGGGCGCGCCCAACCCCGAGCAGTGGGAGCGCTATGTCGAGCACGGCTGCGTCTTCCACCACCAGTTGCCGCCGAGCTACCAGTACATGCGCAACTGGAACAAGGGCTATCTGCACTGGGCGCGCGCCCACGGCATGATCCGCTATGCCGACCCGATCATCATCCATCTCTACTCCGAGGTGCTGCAGCGCTTCCGCCGCGCCGCCCAGGGCAAGGGCGAGGGGCGGCGTCCGCCGCCGCGGCTGCGCGAGCGCATCGCCACCTATTTCGATCCCTTGCCCTTCTACTACGCGCCGCTCGAGGACGGGCTGATCGACGCCGAGCGCTATCCGCTCAACGCCCTGACCCAGCGACCGATGGCGATGTACCACAGCTGGGACAGCCAGAACGCCTGGCTGCGCCAGATCCACAGCCACAACTATCTGTTCGTCAACCCACGGGTCGGCGCCGCCGAGGGTTTCGCCGACGGCGACTGGATCTGGGTGGAGTCGGCGCATGGTCGGGTGCGCTGCATGTGTCGCTTCTCCGAGGCCGTCGAGCCCGGCACGGTGTGGACCTGGAACGCCATCGGCAAGGCCGCCGGGGCCTGGGGCCTGGCGGCCAATGCCGACGAGTCGCGCAAGGGCTTTCTGCTCAACCACCTGATCGCCGAGGAGCTGCCCGAGCATGCCGCCGGGGCGCACCTCTCCAATGCCGATCCGGTGACCGGCCAGGCCGCCTGGTTCGATCTGCGGGTGCGGGTCTACAAGGCCGGTCCCAAGGAGCCTGCGATCACCGCGCCGCAGTTCGCGCCGATGCCGCGACTGCCCGGCCAGGAGCCGGGACGCGGTCGCTGGCAGGCCTATGTGGCCGGCATCTTCTCCAAGAAATGAGCGACTGGCGACCGCATCGCGAGTGCCGGCGTCTGCATCGCGCCGTCTCGTCGATCACTGGCCGCTGGTGGCAGGAGGCCCTCTGACATGACCCAACTCGCCCTCGTCATCGATCTCAACGTCTGCGTCGGCTGTCATGCCTGTGTCACCTCCTGCAAGGAGTGGAACACCTCGGGCGCGGCCGGTCCGCTGGTCGACGAGCACCCCTACGACGGCTCGCCCACCGGTACCTTCTTCAACCGCGTCCAGACCTTCGAGGTCGGCACCTTCCCCGATACCGAGACCGTCCACTTCCCCAAGAGCTGTCTGCACTGCGAGGACCCGCCCTGCGTGCCGGTCTGTCCCACCGGGGCCTCCTACAAGCGCGCCGACAACGGCGTGGTGCTGGTCGACTACGACAAGTGCATCGGTTGCAAGTACTGCTCCTGGGCCTGCCCCTATGGCGCGCGCGAGCTCGACGCCCAGGAGCGGGTGATGAAGAAGTGCACCCTGTGCATCGACCGCATCACCGACGACAGCCTCCCCGAGCGCGATCGCCAGCCGGCCTGCGTGCTCGCCTGTCCGACCAGCGCGCGGCTGTTCGGCGACGTCCACGACCCCGACTCCGAGGTCTCGGTGGCGATCCGCGAGCGTGGCGGCTATGCGCTGATGGCCGAGTGGGGCACCAAGCCCGCCAACCACTACCTGCCACGCCACAAGACCCGGATGCACATCGCTCCCGAGGACCTCGAGCGGGTCGACAACCCGCTGCGTCGCGAGGATCTCACCGACTACACCGGCGAGGAGTCCGTCGACGACGTGGCCTGGTAAGGGCCGTTCCCGTCCACCGCAATCAGGAAGCCGCCCATGCATCCCGCCTTCTCCGTGATCCTGCTGACCACCCTGCTCGGCGCCGGCCAGGGGCTGTTCCTGGCGATGTTCACCGGACAGCTCTATGCCATCGCCCACTTCCTGCCGCTGCAGACCTCGGGCTTCTACGCCAGCGGCAGCCTGCTGGCGCTGTCGCTGCTGCTCGGTGGGTTGGCCGCCTCCTTCTTCCATCTCGGTCGTCCCGAACGCGCCTGGCGCGCGGCGAGCTGCTGGCGTACCTCCTGGCTCTCGCGCGAGGTGATCGTGCTGCCGCTGACCATGGGGCTGGTCGCGGCCTATGCGCTGACCCACCTGCTGGGCTGGACCGCGCCCTGGTTCCGGGTCGGCGCCCTGGCCGTCGACCTGTCGCTGATCCTCGGCGTGCTCGGCACCCTGGCGAGCCTGGCGCTGTTCGTCTGCACCGCGATGATCTATGCCGCGGTGCGCTTCCTCGAGGAATGGCACTCGCCGTTGACGGTGAGCAACTTCCTGCTGCTCGGTAGCGCCTCGGGCTTCATGTTGGCGGCGGCCTATTCGGCCTGGCTCGGCAACCCGCTGGTCGGTTTCTTCGGCACCTGGGCGGTGATCCTCACCCTCGCCGCCGCGCTCTCGCGCGGCGCACACCTGTTGCGCAACGCCCGGCTCGAACACCGCAGCACGGTGCAGAGCGCCATCGGGGTACGTCACAGCGCCTTGCAGCAGAAGGCCCAGGGCGCCACCGGCGGCAGCTTCAACACCCGTGAGTTCTTCCACGGGCGCAGCGCCCGGACCCTGCGCTGGGTGCGGGCCTTCTTCCTGGTGACGGTGTTCCCGCTGCCGGTGGTGCTGATCGCCCTGGCCCATGCCGAGGTCTCGAGCACCCTGGCGCTGACGGCCTTCGCCGTCCAGTTCGTCGGGCTGCTGGCCGAACGCTGGTACTTCTTCGCCGAGGCCCGCCACCCGCAGAACCTCTACTACCAATCGGTGTCCTGACGGCTTGCGGGCAGCCGAGTCGTCAGCGACCAACTTCCAGTCGCCAGCGACTAGCCGCCAGCCGCCAGCCGCCAGCCGCCGGTAGGACCTCTTACGCCCCGCTGACGCGCACACTAAGCCGCTACTGGTAGCTGGAGGCTGGAAGCTACCCGCTAGATCGGCACGAACAGTGGGTGTCCAGCGAGTTCGCCGCGGACCACCGGGACCCGGTAGGCCCGCTCGACCTGCTCCGGGGTGAGCGTCGCCATGTCGCCGGTGCGATGGCCGCCGTCGCCGTCGAGCAGCAGGAAGCGGTCGGCGAAGCGCAGCGCCAGGTTAAGGTCGTGGAGGACCACCAGGGTGACCAGATCACGTTCGCGCGCGGTGCGTCTGACCAGCGCCAGGACCTCCAGCCGGTTGGCGAGGTCGAGATGGTTGACTGGCTCGTCGAGCAGCAGCAGACGGGGGGCTTGCGCCAGGGCGCGCCCGATCAGTACCTTCTGCAGCTCGCCGCCACTGAGCTCGGTGCAGCGTCGGCCGGCGAGCGCGGCGAGCCCGAGGTGATCGAGGATGTCGTCGACCAGCGCGAGATCGCGCTCGCCGGTCTGCCAGCGCAGGTGCGGCACGCGCCCGAGCAGCACCGCCTCGTAGACGGTGACGGCGACCGGGCGCGACTGCTGGGGCAGATAGGCGATCTGGCGGGCGCGGGCGACGCGCTCGAGTCGGTCGAGCGGGGTGTCATCGAGCCGTACCCGCCCGCCCAGCGGCGGGTGGAGCTGGGCGAGGGTGCGGATCAGGGTCGACTTGCCGGCCCCGTTGGGCCCGAGTACCGCCAACAGCGCGCCGGCGGGTAGCTCCAGGTCGAGTCCCCGCAGCAGGGTGCGGCCGCCGTGGCCGATGCTGAGCGCCTCGATCCCGAGCATGGTCAGCGCTCCCCGCGGCGCAGCAACAGCGCCAGCAGCAAGGGTGCGCCGAGCATGGCGGTGACCGCGCCGACCGGCAGTACCACCGGGGCGATGATCAACCGTCCCAGGGTGTCGGCGCCGAGCAGTACGATGGCCCCGGCCAGGGCGGCGTAGGGGAGCAGATAGCGGTGGTCGACACCGATGATCAGCCGCACCAGGTGCGGCGCGATCAGCCCGACGAAGCCGATCACCCCGAGGAAGGCGGTGCTCACCGCCGCCAGGACCGCGCCGGCGGCCAGGACCGTCAGCCGTAGCCGCGCCACCGCCACGCCGAGCGCGCGGGCGCTGTCCTCACCCCAGGCCATGGCGTTGAGCTGCCAGCCGGTGCGGGTGAGCAGGACGAGCAGCGGCGCCAACACCAGGGCGAGCCAGCCGACCTCGCGCCAGCCGGCCTTGCCGAGGTCGCCGAAGGTCCAGAACAGGGTCGCCGCCGCCTGGGTGTCGCTGGCGAAGTACTGCACCAGCATGGTGCCGGCGCTGGAGAAGGCGCCGAGTGCGATCCCGGCGAGCACCAGCGCCTCGGGGCGCAGCTGGCGCAGCAGCGCGATCAGCAGGATGGCCGCGGCGGTGCAGAGACCGCCGACGAGTGCCGCGCCGACCACCAGATAGGGCTGCTCGATCACCACCGTCTCGGGTCCCAACCGATTGAGCTCGCCGGCGCCGAGCAGCACGATGGCGCAGGTCGCGCCGAAGGCCGCGCCCTGGGAGACCCCGAGTGTCATCGGCGAGGCCAGGGGGTTGCGCAATACGCTCTGCATCACCGCCCCGGCCAGCGCCAGGCTCATGCCGGCGAGCAACGCGGCGAGCAGCCGCGGTAGCCGGATCGACCAGATCACGTGTGCCGCGGGGTCGGGGGCGGCGGGTCCGGCGCGCAGCGCCGTCAGCACCTCGCCGGCCGTCAGTGGGTAGCTGCCCTGGCCGAGGGCATAGACCACCAGCGCCATCAGCCCGACTCCCAGCGACAGCCCGGCGAGCAGGCGCCTGCGGCGTTGGTGGCGGAAGCTCGCGCGTGGCGCCGGGCTCAGGACACTGGCGTCCATCGTCCCCGCTCCAGATCGAGTCGCCCCAGGCCATGGCCGTGCTCGGCCAGCGCCGGCATGATATCGGCACCGAGGAAGGTGCGCATGATGGCGCCGGCCCGCGCCCCGATGTCGATGTCCGCCAGCGCCTCGGGGTGGAGCACCTTGGCCATCATCCAGGCGTTGACCAGGGCGTTCTCGACATTGGTGTTGTAGGCGTTGAACGGCAGGGTCAGCCACACCTGTCCGGTACGGACCGCGCGCAAGCGGTGATAGAACCCAGGGTCCCTGGCGTATTCGGTGAGGATGCCGGCCAGCCCGCCGCCGTCGATGAAGAGCACCGGCGGGTCCCACAGCAGCAGTTGCTCGCGATCGAGGAAGAGATGTCCTGCCGGGCCCGCCCGGTCGGCGAGGTTCTGTGCCCCGGCCCAGCGCAGCGGCTGGTGACCGGCCTGGGTACTGGTGAGACCGTGGCTGCCCTGCATGCTGACGCCGCCGAGATAGGCGGCCACGGGGGGCGTGGCGCCGACGCGTCGGTGCAGCGCGTCCAGCTCGTCGGTGAGGGCGGCGACGAGCTGGGCGGCGCGCTGGCCGCGCCCCACCGCCTCGCCCAGGGCCTGGAGCGACCCAATCAGTTCATCGATGCGGAGGATGCCGGTATCGCCATAGTCGAGCACCAGCAGCTCGACCCCGGCGCGTGCGCGCAGTGCCTGCAGCTGCTGATCGTCGAGGGCGGCGGCGGCGACCAGATCGGGGCGCAGCCGCAGCACCTGTTCGAGGTCGGGCATCCGCCCGGGACCGCCGGGGCCGATCGAGGGCAGGGCGTCGATCCCCGTCGGCAGGGCGTAGCGATAGCTGCTGGTGGTGAGCGCGCGTCGCTCGAAGTCCTCGACCCCGACCAGTCGATCGGCGACCGCCAGGTAGGTCAGCAGGCGTAGTGCGCCGGGGCCGATTGCCAGGAGTCGCTGACTGGGTGCGGCCCGTGCCGGAGACGGCGCGGGGGGGATGAGGGTGGCGGCGAGCAGGGCGAGAAGCTGGCGCCGGGTGCAGCGCGCGGCTGCGCCATGGTTGATGGTCCTCGTCCGGGCGCTGGTGGCGGGCGTGTCCGGCGTCCTGCGTGTCGGTTTCGTATCCATGTCTCGCTCCCTGGGGGCTCTCCATCGGACCGCTGTCGCTCGGGGACAGCGGTCGGCGTGACTCCGGGCATGATGGCGTCTGGCCGCGGTGCCCGGCAAGGTGTCTGCGCGCGGTCCGGTCGGTCTGGGCGCCCGTCCGGGGGTGATTGATCCCGCCTGCCGGCGGGCGTATCTTGGTTCAGCCGTCGTCGCGCGACGGCTTGTACGGCGCGCGTTCTCGGGCCTCGCGCCTGTTCGATCGTCCCACCGCGTCAGCCTAGCCGCATGAAACACCCCCAGTGTGACCAGATCGTGCTCGTCAGCGCCGACCTCGAGGCCAGGCGGGTACGTCTGACCCTGCGCGCGGCCCTGCTGGGGGTGGTGTTGAGTGCATTCTTCAGTTGGTTCGACTTCTGGGTCACCGGCTATCTGTTCCACGCCCTCGCCGAAGGGCTCTTCTGTGTCCTGCTGTCGTGGCTGGCCTGGGGGCTGTATTGCGGCCGCGGTCAACGCATCCTGCCGCTGCTCGGCGTGGTGCTCGCCGGGGTGTTGCTCGCGGCGCTGTCGATCACCGGTGAGGCCGGTGACGGGGTGTTGATCTGGGCGGCGCTGCTGCCGCCGCTGGCCTTCTTCGTGCTGGGGCTGTGGCTGGGGCTGGCGGTCTCGCTGGGATTCAGTGCGGTGCTGATGTCGATGCTGTGGCTGCGGATCGCGCTGGACCCCGGCTTCGGTCTGAACTGGCTGGCGATGGTCAATGGCGGCGGGGCCCTGCTGGCCTCGACCGTGATCTCAATGCTCTACGAGCACAGTCGTGCCCATACCGCGCGGCGCCTGGCCCATGCGGCCAACACCGATCCGCTCACCGGGGTGGCCAACCGGCGTGGCTTCCTCGCCGGTTTCGAGTGCCGGATGACGCTGGCGCAACGGTCGCGGACGCCGGTCTCGCTGCTGCTCTTCGACCTCGACCGGCTCAAGCAGCTCAATGACGAGCTGGGACATGCGGCGGGCGATGCCGCCATCCGTCACGTGGTGCGGGTGATCCAGGGGCTGGTGCGGCGCCAGGACCTG
>NZ_RHFJ01000036.1:0-35666 GCF_003718675.1 Marichromatium sp. AB32 | reverse complement strand
GGGCGTCCGGCCGCGGCGGCGGGCGTCTCCCCGCCCGCGCCGTCGCTCGTGGCCGGCGCCGCCCTAGTGTAACCGAGCGCGACGGCGACGGCCCGTGGTGGTGTTCAGGCGGGGTCGCGAACGAAGGGGTTGGTGCGTCGCTCGCGACCGAGCGTCGACATCGGTCCGTGCCCGGGGATGAAGGCGATCTCGTCGCCGAGCGGGAAGAGTCGCTCGCGGATCGAGGCGATCAGCTGGGCGTGATCCCCGCGGGGGAAGTCGGTGCGACCGATCGAGCCGCGGAAGAGCACGTCGCCGAGCTGGATCAGA
Organism: Marichromatium sp. AB32; assembly: GCF_003718675.1. Taxonomy (NCBI): domain Bacteria; kingdom Pseudomonadati; phylum Pseudomonadota; class Gammaproteobacteria; order Chromatiales; family Chromatiaceae; genus Marichromatium; species Marichromatium sp. AB32. Next base: position 35,357 of record NZ_RHFJ01000036.1, on the reverse strand, counting down.
CCGCTCGCGCGGTTGAGATAGGCGATGTGTCCCGGGGTGTGTCCCGGGGTGTGGATCACCTCCAGGGTCTGTTCGCCGAGGGCGATGGTCTCGCCGTCGGTGAGCCAGCGCTGCGGGGTGAAGGGCTCGATCGGCGGGAAGCCGAACAGCTCGCACTGGTGCTCCAGGGTCTCGATCAGAAAGGCGTCGTCGCGGTGCGGACCGAGGATCGGCACCCCGAGCCGCGCGGCGAGCGGGGCGCTGGCGCCGACGTGATCGAGATGGCCGTGGGTGAGCAGCAGGTACTCGGGGATGAGTTCGAGCTGCTCGATCAGGGTGGCGATGACCTCGGGCTCGCCGCCGGGATCGATGACCGCCGCACGTCGGGTCTGGTCGCACCACACCAGGGTGCAGTTCTGCTGGAAGGGGGTGACGGGCTGGATCTGGTAGTGCACTGGGCTGTCGTCGGGCTGATGGATCTTGCGCGCGGATGCTCGCAGTCCTCTGCCCAAGTGTCCAGCCCGGCGTGTCCGGGAGCAGTCGCGCAGCTGCGCGTCGAGCTGGTCTCTGTGGCTGATCGAGATGGTGGCCCCATGTGGCGGCGTGGAGACCGGCCGCGCGCGGCCGGTCGCCGGGGTCAGTCGTCGTCGAGACGCTCGATCACCGCCTCGGTGATGTCGAGTCCCTCGTCGATGTAGAGCAGGCCGTTCTGGCCGCGCTCGACGACCATGTCGAGCCCGCGCTTCTCGGCGATGGCGTTGACCACCTCGCGCGCCGGGACGACGATCTCGCGGCCCTTTTCCTGCTGGGCCTTCATCAGCTCGCGTTGCAGTTGCGCGGCCTCCTTCTGGTAGGCGGCGATGCGCTCCTTGAGCTCGGTGCGCTGCTTGTCGACCTGTGCTTCGCTCATCAGCGGGGCGTCGCGCTCGAGCGACTGCTGCATCTGCATCAGCGTCTGCTCCTCCTCGGCCAGGGCGCGTCCGCGCGGCTCGAAGTCCTTGCGCAGCTGCTCCTGCACCTGCTGACCGATGCGGCTCTCCTCGAGCACCTTCTGCATGTCGACATAGCCGACGCTCGGGCCCGCGAGGGCGGGCAGGGGCAGGGCGAGGGCGAGCAGCAGGGCTTTGGTCTGAAGCGGACGACTCATGTGTGGACTCCGGGATGGTCTCGGGTATCTGGTGGTCCGGCACGGATGGCGGTCGGTGCCGGCGGTTCGGGCCTCTGGCCCCGGCGGGATTCTAAGCCAGGGCGCCGGATCGCGTCACAGTGGCGTGCGCCTGGCCGGTGGTCGCGACCCTGGCGAAAATCACCACGGAAAGCGACAATATACGGAACTTCACCGCCGTTGCGTCCTCAATCGCCTGTGCCGCCGTGAGCGGTGGCGGGCTCGGGGTCGTCGGGCTCGATGGTGACAGGCATGGGGCGGGAAGGTGTCGACGCGCCTCGTTCGTCGTCGCGGTCCAGGCCTCCGGGCGCGACCGGATCCGGTCGCCGACCGACCCCTTTCGATATAGACAGACCGCGTCCGGCAGGCGCGGCCAGCTTTTCCGGAGATCCGCAACGTGGGCAACTCGCTCCAGGACCAACTGCTCAAGGCGGGCTTGGTCAACGAACAGAAAGTCAAGCAGGCACGCTCGGCCAAGCGCAAGAAGGTCAAGCAGAATCCCAAGGGCGGGGCCGGTGACGAGGCCGCGCGCCAGGCCGCCGAGCGTGCGCGCCGCGAGAAACTCGAGCGCGATCGCGCGCTCAACCGCCAGCGCCAGGAGGAGGCCGCGCGGCGCGCGGCCGAGAACGAGATCCGCCAGCTCATCCACAGCAACCGGGTGGTGCGCGAGCGTGGTGACGTCGCCTACAACTTCACCGACGGCAGCAAGCTCAAGCGGATCTATGTCAACAAGGCACAGCACGCCAAGCTGGTCGCGGGTCGGCTCGCGGTGGTGCGTCAGGACGACTTCTACGAGCTGGTGCCGGCGGAGATCGCCGAGCGCCTGCTCGAGCGCGACGCGCGTCTGGTACTGGTGCTCAACCGCCCCGAGGAGACGCCCGACGCCGACGACCCCTACGCCGAGTTCCAGGTGCCTGACGACCTGATGTGGTGAGGCGGTCGCGCTGCCCATGTCCCTGTTACCGATGGAGTCGCCGATGACGGAACCGGTCAATCTCAAGCTTGCGGTGCTGATCGACGCCGACAACGCCCAGGCGAGTATCGTCGAGGGGCTGCTCGCCGAGGTCGCCAAGTACGGCACCGCGCACGTCAAGCGCATCTATGGCGACTGGACCTCGCCCAATCTCGGCTCCTGGAAGGAGACGCTGCTGCGTCACTCGATCCAGCCGATCCAGCAGTTCAGCTACACCAGGGGCAAGAATGCCACTGATGGCGCGATGATGATCGACGCCATGGATCTGCTCTATTCGCGCAACTTCGACGGTTTCTGCATCGTCTCCAGCGACAGCGACTTCACCCGTCTGGCCTCGCGGTTGCGCGAGTCGGGGATGACCGTCTACGGCTTCGGTGAGCGCAAGACCCCCGAGCCCTTCGTCGCCGCCTGCGACAAGTTCGTCTTCACCGAGGTGCTGCGCGAGGACGTCGACGAGGACATCGACGCGCGCAAGAGCGCCAAGGAGCTCAAGTGCGACACCCGGCTGGTCAACCTGCTGCGCAGCGCCGTCGACAGCGCCGCCGACGACACCGGCTGGGCCGGGCTGGGGGCGGTGGGCTCGGCGGTCGCCAAGCGCAGCCCCGGGTTCGACGCGCGCAACTACGGCTACCGCAAGCTCAGCGAGCTGCTCAATGCCATCCAGCTCTTCGAGCTCGAGGCGCGTCAGGTCGGGCGTGGTCCCAACCGCGTGCTCTACGTCCGCGACCCGCGTGCCCATGGCTGAGCGCGCGCTGCCCCTGATCGACACCCATTGTCATATCGATCTGCCGGTGTTCGACGCCGATCGCGCGGCGGTGCTGTCCGCGGCGCGCGCCGTCGGGGTCGAGACCCTGGTGGTGCCGGCGATCGACCTCGACGGTTGGTCGCGGGTGCTGGCGCAGCGTGCCGCCGCCTCCGGCGAGCGCCCGGCCTGTCGCGCCGCGCTCGGGCTGCACCCGCTCTATCTGCCGCCGCCCGAGGAGGCCGAGTCGGCACTGACGACGCTGCGCGCGCTGGTCGCCGCCGAGCGCCCGGTGGCGATCGGTGAGATCGGGCTCGACTTCCATCGTGCCGACGCCGATCGCGACCACCAGCTGGCGCTGTTCGAGGCCCAGCTGGCGATCGCCCGCGAGGCCCGGTTGCCGGTGCTGCTGCATGTGCGCAAGGCCCACGAGGAGGTGCTCGCGGCGCTCGCCCGCGCCGGTGTCGAGGGCGGCATCGCGCACGCCTTCGGCGGCAGCGAGCAGCAGGCCGGGCGTTATCTCGAGCGCGGGTTCCGGCTCGGCTTCGGCGGCATGCTCACCTTCACGCGCTCGACCCGGCTGCGGCGGCTGGCGCGGGCGTTGCCGCGTGACGCCCTGGTGCTCGAGACCGACGCGCCGGACATGACCGTGGCCAGCCACCGGGGCGAGCGCAACAGCCCGGCCTATCTCGATCAGGTGCTCGCCGCCCTGGCCGAGGTGCGCGACGAGTCGGCGGAGGCGCTCGCCGCCCACACCACGACCAATGCCCGCGAGGTGCTGGCGCTATGAGCCTGGATCAGCCGCTGTGGGACCGCACCCGGATCCTCGTCGGCGAGGACGGGGTGGCGCGACTGCGTGATGCGCACGTCTTCGTCGCCGGGCTCGGCGGGGTCGGTGCCTTCGCCGCCGAGGCGCTGGCGCGCGCCGGGGTCGGCACCCTCACCCTGGTCGATCACGACCGCGTCGCCCCCTCCAACCTCAACCGTCAGCTGGTGGCGCTCACCACCACCCTGGGCCGCCCCAAGGTCGAGGTGATGGCCGAGCGCGTCGCTGCGATCAACCCCGCCTGCCGGGTCCGCGCCCATGCCGCCTTCCTGCCCGCCGAGGGCGCCGATGCCTTCCTCGCCGAGCGCCCGGACCAGCTCGTCGACGCCATCGACAGCCTGGCGAGCAAGCTCGCGCTGATCGAGACCGCGCTGCGTCTCGGTGTGCCGGTGGTCAGCAGCATGGGCGCCGGCGGGCGGCTCGATCCCACCCGTATCCAGGTCGGCGACCTGATGGACACCAAGGTCTGCGGGCTGGCGCGCGCGGTGCGCACCAAGCTGCGCCGCCGTGGGGTCGGGCGCGGGGTGTGCGTGGTCTGGTCGGACGAGGAGCCGCACCCGCCGGCACCGCCCGAGCCGGTTAGCCAAGGGCGTCCGCGGGCGGTCAACGGCACCATCAGCTATCTGCCGGCGCTGTTCGGGCTGACCCTCGCCGGGGTGGTGATCCGGCGCCTGCTCGAGGGAACGGACGCAGGCTGAGCGGTTCAGTCCGCCCGTGCCCGCGAGCCGATCCAGTCCGGCAGCGCCTCGGGCGCGAGCGGTCGGGCGAACAGATAGCCCTGGCCTAGCCGACAGCCGAGTCGGCGCAGCGCCAGCGCCTGCTTGCGGGTCTCGATGCCCTCGGCGAGCACCTCCTGCCCCAGTGCCTCGCCGAGGGCGATGATCGCGCGGATGATGTCGCGATCCTGTCCCTGGCTCTCGATCCCGCCGACGAACGAACGATCGATCTTGAGCAGATCGACGGGCAGCTCCTTGAGCCGCGCCAGCGACGAGTGTCCGGTGCCGAAGTCGTCGACCGAGAGGCTGATGCCCTCGGCGCGCAGTCGTTCGAGCTCGGCGATGACCTCGATATCGTGCTCCATCACCACGCCCTCGGTGATCTCCAGTCCCAGATGGTGGGCCTCGAGCCCGGTCTCGGCGAGGATGCGCCGGGTCGTGTCATAGAGTGCGCCGCGCTGGATCTGGGCATGGGCGACGTTGACGTGCACCCGACCGATGGCGATCCCGGCGTCGAGCCAGCGACGTGTCTGGAGACAGGCCTCGTGCAGTGCCCACTCGCCGAGCGCGAGGGTCAGCCCGCTCGACTCGGCGATGGGGATGAAGCGCCCCGGCGGCAGCAGTCCGTGCTGGGGGTGCTGCCAGCGCACCAGGGCCTCGAGACCGACCAGGGCGCCGTCGATCAGCGAGACCTGGGGTTGGTAGTGGAGCAGCAGCTCGCCGTCGCGGATGGCGCGCCTGAGCTCGTGTTCGAGCTGGGCGCGCTCGCGGGCGATGCGGGTGAGGGTGGCGGTGAAGAAGGCATAGCTGTTGCCGCCGGCATGCTTGGCCTGGCGCAACGCGACCTCGGCGTTGCGCAGCAGCTGGGAGCTGTCGGCGCCGTCGCGCGGGTAGAGCGCGACACCGATGCTCACGGTGATCAACAGCTCATCGTCGCAGAGCTCGAAGGGTGCGGCGATGGCGCGCAGCAGCTGTTCGGCGAGTCGGGCGCTGTCGGCCTCGTCGGCGATGTGCTCGGTGAGCACCATCAGCTCGTCGCCGCTGAAGCGGGCGATGGTGTCGTCGCGTTGCAGTTGTGTCTTCAGGCGCCGCCCGACGGCGCGCAGCAGGGCGTCGCCACCGGCGTGACCGAGTGCATCGTTGATCCCCTTGAAGCGATCGATGTCGACGAACAACACGGCGAGCTGAGCGCGTCCCTGTTCGGCGCGACCGATGGCGTGCTCGAGCCGGGCCTGGAACAGCAGCCGGTTGGGCAGCTCGGTGAGGGCGTCATGATGGGTGAGGTAGTCGACCCGCGCCTGGGAGTGACGGACCTGGCTGAGGTCGGAGAAGACGCCGACGAAGTGCGCCGTCTCGCCCTGGGCATCGCGCACCCGGTTGACCCGCAGCAGTGCCGGGTGGACGCTGCGGTCGCGATAGCGGATCCAGATCTCGCCGCGCCAGTAGCCGGTCTCGGCGAGGGCGCGGCGCATCGAATGGAAAAAGCCCGGGGGGTGGCGGGCCGACTTGAGGATCGAGATCGGCCGACCGAGCAGGGTGTCGTGCTCATAGCCGGTGATCGCGGTGAAGGCGCGGTTGACCTCGAGCAGGCGTCCGCTCGCGTCGGTGATGTAGATCCCCTCGGCGGTGCTGTCGAAGACGGTGCCGGCCAGGCGCAACCGCTCCTCGGCGGCGCGGATCTCGGTGAGATCGATGTCGACGCAGAACATCTCGCGCCGGCCGCTGCTGTAGCGCTGCATCACATGGCTGGAGAAGACCTCGACCGGTGAGCCGTCGCGTCGGCGCAGCCGCAGCTCGCCGGCCGGCGGGTCGCGATCGCTCTGCAGCCAGGTATCGATCAGCCCCGTCATCCGCTCGCGAAACTCCGGCGGGATGATCAGCTCCTCGATCCGCCGTCCCAGCGCCTCTTGCGGGGTGTAGCCGTAGACGCGCTCGTTGGCGCGGTTCCAGAAGGTGACGCGACGCTGTTCGTCGTAGCCCTGGACCGCGATCGCCGGCAGCTTCTCGAGGATGCCGCGAAAGCGCGCCTCGCTCTCGCGCAGCGCCGACTCGATGCGGCGACGCTCGCGATGCGACAGCACCACGAGCACCACCGGGCCGCTGGGGGTGTTCTCGACCAGTTGCAGTCGCACCTCGAGCGGGGTGCGCGGGTCCGGGCCCGGGGCCTCGAGCACCCGCTCGCCGGTGTGCACCGCGGCCAGCTCGTCGTCGAGTTCCCGCTCCGCCGGCCAGCAGGGCAGCGGCTCGAGCCGCTGGCCGAGCAGCTCGCGCTCGTCCAGACGCAGCAGCTGGCAGGCGGTGAGGTTGGCGAGCAGGATGCGCCCGTCGTCGGGGTCGATTGCGATCAACCCTTCGTGGCTGGCATCGAAGAGCGTACGCAACAACCCCAGCGCCGAGTTGGTTGAGGAGAGGTGCGGACGCTTGGGTGCGACGGGCACGGGGTCAGACTCCAAGGTCAGCGTCGTTGTTCGGCTGGAGGAGAAGGTCGGTCCGGTCGTGTTCGGCGCATCGGGATCGCTCCGCAGTGAAGTCCGCTGTCGATTCTAAGGGGGCATTGACGATGCCGCATGTGGATTATGGGCTCGATTTGATCCCCTCCCACCCGGCAAGTGCCTCGCGGCGCGACTGCGCCAGGTCGACGATGGGGGGCGGATAGTTGACGCCGAGCCCGACGCCGGCGCGTGCCAGCGTGGTGCTGGTGGCGGTCCAGGGCTGTTGCAGTACCTTGTCGGGCAGCCGCGCCAGCTCCGGACACCAGCGGCGCACATAGTCACCATTGGGGTCAAAGCGTTCGCCCTGGCGCACCGGGTTGAAGACCCGGAAGTAGGGTGCGGCATCGGCGCCGCAGCCGGCCGTCCACTGCCAGCCGAGGGTGTTGCTGGCGAGGTCGGCATCGACCAGGGTGTCCCAGAACCAGCGCGCGCCGAGCTGCCAGGGCAGGCGCAGGTTCTTGGTGAGCAGCGAGGCGGCGACCATGCGCACCCGGTTGTGCATCCAGCCGGTGTGCCACAGCTCGCGCATCCCGGCATCGACCAGGGGGATGCCGGTGCGTCCCTGCTGCCAGCGCTCGAGCAAATCGCTATCGGACGGCTCGCGCCAGGGGTAGTCGGCGAAGCGCGTATCGAGCGGATGCTCCGGGGTTTGCGGGAAGTGATAGAGCAGATGATAGGCGAACTCGCGCCAGCCGAGTTCGCGCACGAAGGCGTGCTCGCCCAGGGGCAGGGCTGCGGGGAGCGCGGCGCGGGTCAGCGCGAGCAGCCGGTGTGGCCCGATCTCGCCGAAGTGGAGGTGTGGCGAGAGCCGCGAGGTGGCGGGGCGGTCGGGGTGATCGCGCAGCTCACCGTAGCCGTCGAGATGGCCGGCGAGGAAGCGCTCGGCGGTCGTCCGGGCGCCGTGCTCGCCGGGCGTCCAGGCCTCGGCCAGCCCCTGGTCCCAGCGGATGCGGGGCAGCAGGTCGAGCTCGGCGACGGTGTCGCCGCCGTCGAGCTCGACGCCGGGGATGCGCACCGGGGCCGCGATCGGGTCGGGGAACTCGGCGAGTCGGGGTGTGCAATGACGCCAGAAGGCGCTGAACACCTTGTAGGGAGCGCCGCTGCCGCTAGCCACCTCCCAGGGCTCGAACAGCAGCGCGCCCTTGTGGCTGGTGCAGTCGAGCCCGGCGGCACGGAGTTGCTGCTTGATCGCGGTGTCGCGCTCGCGGGTGGCGGGGTCGTAGAGACGGTTCCAGTGGACCGCACGGGCGCCGCTGGTCTCGGCCAGCCGGCGCAGCAGCGCGAGGCTCTCGCCCTGGCCGATCCACAGTCGGGCGCCGCAGGCGCGCAGCGCGGCATCGAGCGCCTCGAGGCTGTGGTGCAGCCACCAGCGGCTGGCCGCGCCCGGGGCCCAGGGGGCCTCCTCATCGGGGGCGTGGATATAGACCGGGAGGATGCGTGCGCCCGAGCGCAGCGCCGCCTCGAGCGCGGGGTTGTCGTCGAGACGCAGGTCGCGTCTGAACCAGACGATGACGGTATCGGACATGATGTGGTGCTGATCGGTGCGTGTGAACGGACGGCGGCGTCGCCGGCGAGGCGCGATGCCGATGGTAGCCGATCCGGGCGTGTTCGAGTGCTCCGCTCAGGGTGCGGTTGTCAGCACCTCGTCGAGGAAGGTCTCGAGCATGCGCCAGGCGCGTTGTGCGGCGCGGGCGTCGTAGGCCACCCCGTCGAGCTTGTAGCGGTCGGCCCCCGGGTTGGTGAAGCCGTGACGGGCACCGCCGTAGATCACCAGCTGCCAGTCGGCGCCGAGGCGTTCGAGTTCGTGCTGGAAGGCGTGCACGCGCGCCGTCGGCACCATGGGGTCGGCGGCGCCGTGCAGCGCGAGCACCGCGGGTGAGAGGTGGCCGAGCTCGGGCGGCGGCGGGGGCAGGGAGCCGTGGACGCTGACCACGCCGGCGAGCGGCGCGCCGGCATAGGCCAGTTGCATCGCGGTGGCGCCGCCGAAGCAGTAGCCGAGCGCGACGATGCGCTCGGGGTCGACCTCGGGGCGCTCGCGCAAAACATCGAGCCCGGCGAGTGCGCGCTGGCGCCAGGCCTCGGGGTCTTCGCTGAGCTGGGTCATCCACGCCTTGGCGTCGGCGGCGTGTTCGGTGACCCGGCCGGCGCCGTAGAGGTCGGCGGCGAAGACCACGTAGCCGAGTTCGGCGAGTCGGCGCGCCTGGGCGCGGACGTGATCGTTGAGCCCCCACCACTCGTGCAGCACCAACACCCCGGGGCGTGGGCCGGGTTGGGCGTCGTCAAGGCTGAGATAGCCGCCGAGGCGGGTCTCGCCGTCGGTGTAGAACAGGGTCTCGGTGCGGGGCGTGGCCCCGACCTCGAGCGTGACCAGCAGGGCGACGGCGGCGAGCAGCGACGGGATGCGCATCCTCAGTTCCCTCCGTGCGGATCTCTGGGGCGGGCGTGGACCTGGCCCGCATGAGGGGGATATCCGGGCGCATGGTCGCGATGGCAATATGTCTCCCAGAGGCAGGATTGCAACCCTGATCCGGCCCGTCTATCCTGATGCTGCGTTGCAGCACGGCGGTCCGGCCCCGCCGATTCAGACGTGGCCGATCAGCTCGTCGAGATGCGTACTGACACAACGGCCGAGCGCCGACAGCGTATACCCCCCCTCCAGGCAGGACACCACCCGTTCTCCGGCATGGCGCAGCGCGAGCTGATGGAGTTCGCGGGTGAGCCAGCCGAAGTCGGCCTCGCGCAGGTTGAAGTGCGCCATGTCGTCCTCGATATGGCCGTCGAATCCCGCCGAGATCATGATCAGCTCGGGCGCGAAGTCGTCGAGCCGGGGCAGCCAGGCCTGCTCGATCGCGGTCTTGAAGGCGGCCCCGTCGGTCAGTCGCGGCAGCGGCAGGTTGAGGATGTTGGGTGCGTCGGTGTCGGCGCCGCTGTTGGGGTAGAAGGGGTGCTGGAAGCTCGAACAGAACAGCACCCGCTCGTCGCCGCGGAAGATCTCCTCGGTGCCGTTGCCATGATGGACGTCGAAGTCGATGATGGCCACCCGCTCGAGCCCGTGATGGGCGAGGGCGTGGGCGGCGCCGATGGCGACGTTGTTGAACAGGCAGAAGCCGCCGCCGCTGCGCCGTCCGGCATGGTGGCCCGGCGGCCTCACCGAGCAGAAGGCGGCATGATGACGGTCGCTCATCACCAGATCGACGCCGAGGATCACCGCGCCGGCGGAGTGCATCGCCGCCTCCATGGTATGACGGTTCATGCCGGTGTCGCCGCCGTCGACCCAGGCCACCGAGTCGTCGCTCGGGGCGGTGTCGATGATGTGCTGGACATAGTCCGGGTCGTGCACCATCTCGAGCTGCGCGCGACTCGCGGCGGGGGCGTCGTAGTGGGTCAGCAGCATCTCGATGCCGCAGGCGATCATGCGATCGCCGATCGCGTTGAGCCGCTCGGGGCACTCGGGATGATGTTCGCCCATGCGGTGTTCCATGCAGGACGGGTGGCTGATGAAGGCGAGATTCATGTCGGGTCCTCGGTCGTCGAGCACGGCGTCCGCTGGAGGCGCCGCCGGCATGGTTTCGTTCTTCGCGACAGGGCGTCCACACGGACGCATCCGGGCTGCGATCATTGGCACGGGGGGCGGCGCACGCGCTGGGCGCGGGCTCGCCGACACGACCTTCCATCCTCGCCTCGGCGGGGATTCCCGGTCAATGCGGAGCATCCCCGGCGTCTCGGGTGCGCGTCGCTGCCCCGAGGCGATGGCCGGTTTCCGTGCCGGGCGTGACGGGATGGCCGATAATCAGTCCCTCTTGGAGGGTTTCAATGCAGCTTAACCCCTTTCCTGCCTCGGAGGGCAGATCCCATGCGCTTGACCGACATTGACCAACTCTTCACCCCGAGTGCCGTGGCGGTGTTCGGTGCGAGCGATGAGGAAGGCTCGATCGGCGGAATGGTGTTCCGCAACCTGCTCGCCGGTGGCTTCAAGGGCCACTGCTATGCGATCAACCCCAAGTACGAGGAGGTCGCCGGTCAGCCCTGCTATCCGAGCCTGACGGCGCTCGACAAGCACATCGATCTGGCGGTGATCGCCATCCCCGCCGAACGGGTGCCGGCGATCCTCGATCAGTGCGGCAGCTATGGGGCCAAGGCGGCGGTGGTGCACTCGGCCGGGTTCGCCGAGCACGGTGAGCGCGGCGAGGTGCTCCAGGAGCGCATGGTCGAGGCCGCACGGCGCAACCGCATCCGCGTGCTCGGGCCCAACTGTCTCGGGGTGATGCGCCCGCAGCACGGGCTCAACGCCAGTGTCGGCGAGGCGTTGCCGCGCAGCGGCAACGTCGCCCTGGTGTCGCAGTCGGGGGCGATCTGCACCGCGATGATGGACTGGTCGGAGCCGCGCAAGGTCGGCTTCTCGGCGGTGGTCTCGCTCGGTGCGGCGGCCGATGTCGACTTCGGCGACATCCTCGATTATCTCGCCCTCGACAGCCAGACCCAGTGCATCCTGCTCTATGTCGAGGGCATCCGCAACGCGCGCCACTTCATCAGCGGGCTGCGCGCCGCGGCGCGGCTCAAGCCGGTGGTGATCGTCAAGGCCGGGCGGCATCCGGCCGGCTCGCGGGCGGTGAAGTCGCACACCGGCGGCTTCGTCGGCTCGGCGGAGGTGTTCCGTGCGGTGACCGATCGTGCCGGCGTGGTGCAGGTCGACGACCTCGACCAGCTGTTCGCCGCCGCCCAGGTGTTCGGCGCCCGCCGTCGGCTTGCCGGCGACCGCATCGCCATCATCACCAATGGCGGCGGTCCCGGCGTGCTCGCCGCCGATCGCACCGTCGAGCTGGGCCTGACCCTGGCGCAGTTGAGCGACTCCACCCGTCAGGTGCTCGAGCGGGTGTTGCCGGACTACTGGTCGCACGGCAACCCCATCGACATCATCGGGGATGCCAACCCGGAGCGCTATCGTGCCGCGCTCGACGCCTGCCTCGCCGACCCCGAGGTCGACGGCGTGCTCTGCATCCTCGCGCCGCTGGTGTTCGGCGATCCGGTGGCCACCGCCAAGGAGGTGATCGATGCGGCCAAGGGCAGTCGCAAGCCGGTGCTCGCCTGCTGGATGGGCGGGCAGTACGTGGTCGATGCGCAGACGCTGCTCGCCGAGAACGGGGTGCCGCACTTCGACAACCCCGAGGTCGCCGCCTCGGCCTTCGCCTTTCTCGCGGTGCACCAGCGCAACCAGAAGCTGCTGATGCAGTCGCCGGCGCCGCTGGCCTTCGAGAACCCGCCCGACATCGAGGGCGCGCGACTGATCATCGAGGGGGTGATGGCCGAGGGGCGCAAGGTACTCGGTACCGTCGAGGCCAAGGCGATCCTCTCGGCCTTCCGCATCCCCACCATGCAGGCGGTGATGGCGCGCACCCCCAACGAGGCGTTGATGGCGGCCGAGGCGCTCGGCTTCCCGGTGGTGATGAAGGTCAACTCCCCCGACCTGGAACACAAGTCCGCGGTCGACGGGGTCAAGCTCAACATCGCCGACGCCCAGTCGGTGCGCCGCACCTTCACCGAGATCGTCGAGCGCGCCCGGCGGCTGCGCCCGGACGCCCGGCTCGAGGGGGTGACGGTCGAGCATATGGTCTCGAGCCGCGCCGCGCGCGAGCTGATGATCGAGGTCTTCCGCGACAAGATCTTCGGCCCGGTGATCTGCTTCGGCGCCGGCGGCACCAAGATCGAGGTGATCGAGGATCGTGCCCTGGGCCTGCCGCCGCTCAACGCCTTCATCATCCAGACGATGATCGACCACACCCGCATCGCGCGGCTGATGGGCAGCTTCCAGCACATGCCGCCGATGAACCGGGTGGCGCTGGCGAGAATCCTGCAACGCGTCTCGGAGATGGTCTGCGAGCTGCCCGAGGTCATCGGTCTGCGCATCAACCCGTTGATCGGCAACGACAAGGAGGTGATCGCGGTCGACGCCTCGATCCATGTCGACTACCGCCCGCCGCAGCAGCGCATCTACGGCCACATGGCGATCTATCCCTATCCGAGTCACCTCATCGAGCGGGTACAGCTGCCCGACGGGCGCGATCTGGTGATCCGCCCGATCCGTCCGGAGGATGCCGAGATGGAGCAGGACTTCGTCCGCGGACTCTCCGAGCAGACCAAGTACTTCCGCTTCATGCAGGCGATCAAGGAGCTGACCCCGGAGATGCTGGTGCGCTTCACCCAGATCGACTACGACCGCGAGATCGCGCTGATCGGGGTGCTCGAGCACGAGGGCAAGGAGGTGCAGGTCGGGGTGGCGCGCTACATGACGCGCCCGGGCGGCGAGGCCTGCGAGTTCGCCATCGTGGTCTCCGACCAGTGGCGCAACATGGGCATCGGCGCACGGCTGATGCGCTCGCTGATGCAGAACGCGCGCCGGCGCGGCTTCCGGGTGATGGACGGCGAGGTGCTCTCGGCCAACAACCGCATGCTGGCGCTGGTCAAGTCGCTCGGCTTCCGTATCGTCAACGATCCCCAGGACATGTCGGTGAAGCTCGTCAGCAAGGTGCTCTGAGCCCTGCGACGGTGTGCCAGAGTCCCGGATAAATCGCACTAATAACCTTTGGTAAGGTTATAATAGCGCGAGTAATTTTTGGAGGGATTCATGGCACAGGCTACCCGCCGTGGGCAATTGACACTGAGCGACTATGTCGAGCGCATCCTGCGCGAGGGGGCGATGTGGGCACTGATGTGCCTGGCGCTCTATCTGTTGCTCGCGCTGGCGACCTACTCACCCCAGGACCCCGGCTGGTCCTATGTCGGCGATGGTGAGCGGGTGAGCAACGCCGGTGGTCGCACCGGGGCCTGGTTCGCCGACGGCGCCCTCTATCTGTTCGGTTTCTTCGCCTACCTGATCCCGGTGCTGGTCGGCTGGAGCGCCTGGGTGGTGTTCCGTGGTCGCGGCGAGGCGGTGGTGCTGCGCCCCTGGGTGCTGTCGCTGCGCTGGATCGGTTTTGCGCTGACCCTGGTGGCCGGTTGCGGCATCGCCTCGATCCACTTCTCGACCCTCGGCGGGGTGCTGCAGAACGGCGCCGGGGGGGCGCTCGGCAGCAGCCTCAGCTCGGCCATGCTCGGTGCCTTCAACGTCCCCGGGACCGACCTCTTGCTGGTCGGCACCCTGCTGATCGGACTCAGCCTGTTTTGGGGGATCTCCTGGGTGAGACTGCTCGATGCCACCGGGGCCACGGCGCTGCAGGCGCTGCGTGCCGCGCGTGGTCTGCTCGAGGACTCGCGGGGGCGTCTGCAGCAGTTGCGCGAAGGTCCCGAGCTCAGTCCCGAGGGGCTGCCGCGCGCGCTCAACCTGATCGACCCCGATGAGTTCGCCGGCGACCCCGAGCCTGCGCCCGCCCCGCGTCCCGCGCCCCGCGCGAAGGCCCGGCGTCGCTCGCGCGCTCGCCCCAACGGGTTCCCGGAGGCGGTGCGCGCGACCATGACCGATCCACTGCCCGAGCCCGAGCCCGAACCGGCGCCTCCTCCAGAGCCGGCGCCGCCGCGCCGCCCGGTCGCTCCTGCTCCCGCTCCCGAGCCGAGTGCGGTGCCGCCGCGCGCTGCGCGACCCGCGCCGCCGCCAGCACCGGTCTCTGCGCCCGCGCCCGAACCCGAGCCGCCGGCCCAGGTGCCGGTCGCGGTGCGCGACATCCCCGCCGAGGGCATGCGTCCGCCGCTCTCGCTGCTCGACGCGCCGACCAAGAGCGGTCGCGGCTACAGCGCCGAGCAGCTCGAGGAGCTGTCGCGTCAGGTCGAGCTGCGCCTGGCCGACTTCGGCGTCGAGGCGCGGGTCGAGGAGGTCTATCCCGGTCCCGTGGTCACCCTCTTCGAGATCGACCTCGCCCCCGGTACCAAGGTCAGCAAGATTACCGGCCTGGCCAAGGATCTGGCCCGCGCGCTGTCGACGATCAGCGTGCGCGTGGTCGAGGTGATCCCGGGCAAGTCGCTGATCGGCATCGAGATCCCCAACGAGCAGCGCGAGATCGTGTTCCTGCGCCAGACGCTCGGCTCGGACGCCTATCAGGAGGCGCGCTCGGTGCTCACCCTGGGGCTGGGCACCAACATCGCCGGCCAGCCGGTGGTTGCCGATCTGGCGCGCATGCCCCATGCGCTGATTGCCGGCACCACCGGCTCGGGCAAGTCGGTGGCGATCAACGCGATGATCCTCAGTCTGCTCTACAAGGCCGACCCCAAGGACGTGCGGCTGATCATGGTCGACCCGAAGATGCTGGAACTCTCGGTCTACGAGGGTATCCCGCACCTGCTCACCCCGGTGGTCACCGACATGAAGGAGGCGGCCAACGCGTTGCGCTGGTGCGTCGGCGAGATGGAGCGACGCTACCGGCTGATGGCCAAGCTCGGGGTGCGCAACATCGCCGGCTACAACAAGCGCATCGCCGAGGCCGAGGCCGCCGGCACCCCGATCGCCGATCCGCTCCACGACCCCGCGCTCGGCGCCGCACCGGCGCTTGAGCACCTGCCCTATATCGTGGTCATCATCGACGAGCTGGCCGACATGATGATGGTGGTCGGCAAGAAGGTCGAGGAGCTGATCGCGCGCCTGGCGCAGAAGGCGCGCGCCTCGGGCATCCATCTGCTGCTGGCCACCCAGCGCCCCTCGGTCGACGTGCTCACCGGGTTGATCAAGGCCAACATCCCCACCCGCATGGCCTTCCAGGTGTCCTCGCGGATCGACTCGCGCACCATCCTCGATCAGCAGGGCGCCGAACAGCTGCTCGGGCACGGCGACATGCTCTATCTGCCACCCGGCGGCAACCTCCCCAATCGCGTGCACGGCGCCTTCGTCGACGATCACGAGGTGCACGCGGTGGTGGAACATCTCAAGCAGTTCGGTGGTCCGGACTATATCGACGACGTGTTGCGCGAGCCGACCGAGTCGCTGCCGGGGATCGACCCCGAGCCGCGCGGCGGCGACACCGAGGACACCGACCCGCTGTTCGACGAGGCGGTGCAGATCGTCGTCGAGACCCGTCGCGCCTCCATCTCCGGGGTGCAGCGCCGGCTCAAGATCGGTTACAACCGCGCCGCGCGCCTGATCGAGGAGATGGAGCGCATCGGCATCGTCAGCCCGGCCGAGACCAACGGCAACCGCGAGGTCCTGGTCCCGCCGCCACAGGAGGAGTGATCGCGTGATTCGAGCGACCCTGTCCGCCCGCGCCCTCGGCGCCGTCCTGCTCGCCTTGCTGTTGCCCGTCGCGGCGTTCGCCGGGGAGGGCGCGCAGCGTCTCGAGCGCTATCTCGCCGGTCTCGACAGCCTGCGCGCGGACTTCGTGCAGTACACCTTCAACGCCGCGCGCACCCAGATGACCGAATCGCACGGACGCTTCTATCTGCAGCGCCCGGGTCGCTTTCGCTGGGAATACGACGACCCGGTGGCGCAGGTGATCATCGCCGACGGCAAGCGCGTCTATGTCCACGACCTGGAACTCGAGCAGGTCACCCACCAGAGCCAGGAGCGGGCGCTGCGCGGCACCCCGGCGCTGCTGCTCGCCAGCGGCGCGCCGATCACCGAGCACTTCGCCGTCAGCGAGCTGCCGAGCACGGATGGGCGCGCCTGGGTGGCGCTGCGTCCGCTCGACGCCGACGCCGAGGTCGAGCGCATCGAGCTCGGCTTCGGCAGCGATGGCCTCGAGAGCCTGATCATGGAGGACGGCTTCGGTCAGAACACCCGGCTCGACTTCAGCGCGGCGACCCGCAACCTCGCGCTCGAACCCGACCTGTTCGAGATCGATCGCAGCGCGGTCGACGACTTCCTCTCCTTCGACTGAGCCATGCCCGCGACCCGCGACAACCCCCAGACCCCACTGGCCGAGCGGCTGCGCCCGGCCTCTCTCGAGGATTTCCGCGGGCAGTCGCACCTGCTCGGTCCCGACAAGCCGCTGCGTCGCGCGCTCGAGTCGGGGCATGCCCATTCGATGATCCTCTGGGGACCGCCCGGCACCGGCAAGACCACCCTGGCGCGGCTGATCGCGGCGCGCGCCGAGGCCGAGCTGATCACCCTCTCGGCGGTGCTCGCCGGGGTCAAGGAGATCCGCGAGGCGGTCGCCCGCGCCCAGGCGCGGCTGGCCGCCGACGGCAGCGCCAGCCTGTTGTTCATCGACGAGGTGCACCGCTTCAACAAGGCCCAGCAGGACGCCTTCCTGCCGCACGTCGAGGACGGCACCCTGACCTTCATCGGCGCCACCACCGAGAACCCCTCGTTCGCGCTCAACAACGCGCTGCTCTCGCGCGCCCGGGTCTATGTGCTGCAGTCACTCGGTAGCGATGATCTGGTCGCGGTGCTCGAACGCGCGCTGCATGACCCGCGCGGCGGGCTGGCCGCGCGCCGTCTCGCGCTCGACCCCGAGGCGGCGCGGTTGATCGCCGAGGGCGCCGACGGCGATGCGCGCAGCGCGCTCAACCTGCTGGAGCTGGCTGCCGCAGCGGTCGATACGGGCGCGGTGATCGGGCGCGAGACGGTGGCGGCGGTGGCCAGCGCCTCGCTGCGCCGCTTCGATCGCGGCGGCGACGACTTCTACGACCAGATCTCGGCGCTGCACAAGTCGGTGCGCGGCTCGGCGCCGGATGCCGCGCTCTACTGGCTGGCGCGGATGCTCGACGGCGGCTGCGACCCGCTCTATCTGGCGCGCCGCCTGGTGCGTATCGCCAGCGAGGACATCGGCAACGCCGACCCGCGCGCGCTCGATCTGGCGCTCAACGCCTGGGAGGCGCAGGCGCGGCTCGGTTCGCCCGAGGGCGAGCTGGCGCTGGCACAGGCGACCGTCTATCTCGCCTGCGCGGCCAAGAGCAACGCCGTCTACACCGCCTGGAAGGCCGCTCAGGCCGATGCCCGCGCCTCGGGCTCGCTGGGGGTGCCGCTGCATCTGCGCAATGCGCCGACGCGGCTGATGAAGGAACTCGGTCACGGTCGGCGCTATCGCTATGCCCACGACGAGCCCGAGGGCTATGCCGCCGACGAGCGCTACTTCCCCGACGAGCTGGGCGAGCGGCGCTATTACGCGCCGGTCGAGCGTGGGCTGGAGATCCGTATCCGCGAGAAGCTCGAACGCCTCGCCGCACTCGACCGTGCCGCGCGCGCGCGGCACGGCGGGCGCGGCTGAACGGGTCTAGTCGGCGAGGGTGCCGAGGCGCTGGCCGAGGCGCACCGTCTGTCCCGGGGCGAGCCCGGTCTCCCAGTCGACGCGCCCGCGCGGCAGCAGCACCACCACGGTCGAGCCGAGGTTGAAGCGGCCCATCTCGGCGCCGCGCGCGAGTTCTACCGGCGCGGCCTCGCGATAGTCCTGACGGTTGGGCGGGCCGAGCCGGTGCGGCGGCGTCACCACCCCGGACCACACCGTCTCGATGCCGCCGACGAAGATCGCCCCCACCAGCACCTGCGCCAGCTCGCCGGCCGCGGTCTCGAAGCGGGTCACCAGACGCTCGTTGCGGGCGAACAGCCCCGGCACCCGGTTGGCGGTAGCGGCGTTGACGCTGAACAGTGCGCCCGGGACATGGGTCATCTCCAGCAACCGCCCGGCCAGCGGCATGTGGATGCGGTGATAGTCGCGCGGCGAGAGATAGATGGTGACGAAGTGCCCGCCCTCGAACGGGTGCGATGCGCCGGGATCGAGCCCGAGCAGGGTGTCGACGGCGTAGTCCTGGCCCTTGGCCTGGATCAGCCGTCCGTTCTCGATGCGTCCGATCTGGCTGATCGCGCCGTCGACCGGGCAGAGCAGGGCGCGCGGGTCGGGGTCGAGCGGGCGCGCCTCGGCGCGCAGCGCGCGGGTGAAGAAGGCGTTGAAGTGGGGATAGGCGTCGAGGTCGGGCTCGGCGGCTTGCTGCATGTCGATCCGGTAGTGGCGGGCGAAGCCGTGGATCAGCAGGCGCTTCAACGGGCGCCAGCGCAGTCGTGAGAGACGGTGCATCAGCTCGGAGAGCAGACGCTGTGGCAACAGGTACTGCAGGGCGACGAACAGCCGTTCGCCCCAGTCGGATCGGGTCATGGGGTCTCCGCGAGCAACGCCGGCGCGGCGGCGTGAAGCGCCGCCAGATCGGCGGCCAGGGTGGCACCGGCGGCGGTGCCGGGGAGGATCGCCAGCAGTCGCGCGCCCGGCGCGAATACCAGGATCGGGGTCGATCCGGCGTCCGTGTCGTCGCCCAGCGCGGCGAGCGGCGCGCGCGCCTCGGGCGGGCCCGAGACGATGTCGAGCGCCGGCGAGAGCCGACTGAAGTCGCGCGCCCGGGCGCGATCGGCGCCGCCGTCGATCAGCACCAGGCGCAGCGCTCCGGCGATCTCGGGCCGATCGGCGAGCCGGTTGCGGGTCTCGATCAGGCGCTGCAGCGCGCGCTGACCGGAGGCGTCGGCGAGCGAGCCGAAGGCGAGCAGGGTCCAGTCGGCGCCGAGTCGGGCGCGGTCGAAGGGACGCCCGAGGGCGTCCTCCAGGGCGAACTCGGGGGCCGCCAGCGGCGGGCGCAGCAGCACCCCGCTGATCGTCGGCGGCTCGGCATGACGGCGCTGGTACTGGTTCCCCCACTGGTAGCCGAGCACCAGTATCGCCATGGCGAGCAGCATCAGGATCAGGCGTGCCGCCAGCGGGCGGCGATTGGCGAGCTGCACCACGATCCGCCTCAGTCCGTCCCCAGCACCGCGCGCGCCGCGGCGAGCGCCGCGCCGGTGTCGGTCTGGTGGCCGAGCGCGCCGAGTTCGGTGCCGAGCGCGCCGAGACAGAGCAGGATGTTCTCGGGACGGCTGCTGTAGCCCATCAGCCCGATGCGCCACACCTTGCCGGCGAGGCTGCCGAGCCCGGCGCCGAGTTCGAGGTTGTAGCGCGCGAGCAGTCGGGTGCGGATCTCGGCCTCGTCGATCCCGGCCGGCACCGCCACGGCGCTGAGCTGTGGCAGGCGCTCGGCCTCGGGCACGATCAGCTCCAGCCCCAGGGCCTCGAGCCCGGCGCGCAGTGCCTGGTGGTGATGGGCGTGCCGCGCCCAGGCCTGTTCGATGCCCTCCTCGGCGAGCATCACCAGCGACTCGTGCAGGGCGTAGAGGGCGTTGACCGGGGCGGTGTGGTGGTAGCTGCGCTTCTGCTCGCCGCTCCAGTAGCCCATGATCAGGTTGAGGTCGAGGAACCAGCTGTTGACCTTGGTGGTGCGGGCGCGGACCTTGTCGAGCGCGCGCTCGCTGAAGGTCACCGGGGCTAGCCCCGGGGTGCAGCTGAGACACTTCTGCGAGCCCGAGTAGACCGCGTCGAGCCCCCAGGCGTCGACCTCCAACGGGCTGCCGCCGAGCGAGGTGACCGCGTCGCAGATGGTCAGGCAGTCGTGACGGCGCGCGATCTCGGCCAGCGCCTGGGCATCGGAGCAGGCGCCGGTGCTGGTCTCGGCATGGACGAAGGCGAGGATGCGCGCCTCGGGATGGGCGGCGAGGGTGCGCTCGACCTGCTCGGGGTCGACGGCGCGCCCCCAGGTGCCCTCGACCACCACCGCGGTGGCGCCGGCGCGCTCGACGTTCTCCTTCATCCGCGTGCCGAACACCCCGTTGATGCACACCACTACGGTGTCGCCCGGCTCGACCAGGTTGACGAAGCAGATCTCCATCCCCGCCGATCCGGGGGCCGAGACCGGCATGGTCAGCGCGTTGTCGGTGCGGAAGGCGCCGCGCAGCAGGGTCTTGAGCTCGTCCATCATGGCGACGAAGGCCGGGTCGAGATGACCGATGGTGGGACGGGCGAGGGCGGCGAGCACGCGCGGGTGGACATCGGCCGGTCCCGGCCCCATCAAGGTGCGTGCAGGGGGATTGAAGGAGTGGATCATGGTCTGCGTTCCGGTGTCGTTCGTTTTGATGGCGAGCGCCGGGGCGCGGGCGATGGATCTGCCGCGACTGGTCGCTGTCGGGAGCTTCCGGAGTATACGGGGCGTCCCCAGGGCGCTCAAGACGGCCCGGCGCGACCACTCGCACCCCAGTGACAGCGGCAGAAATCGGAGGTGGACGATGAGCGACGAGATCGAGCTGAGCGATGAGGAATGGCGCGCGCGCCTGACCCCGGAGCAGTATCAGGTGTGCCGTGAGCGGGGCACCGAGCGTGCCTTCACCGGCGCCTATCACGACTACAAGGGGCCGGGGCTGTTTCGCTGCGTGTGTTGCGGCGAGCCGCTGTTCGACGCCGCGGCCAAGTTCGACTCCGGCACCGGCTGGCCGAGCTTCCACAGCCCGCACGCGCCGGGGACGGTGGCGCGCGCCGCCGACCACAGTCACGGCATGGAACGCACCGAGGTCCACTGCCGACGCTGCGGTGCCCACCTCGGTCACGTCTTCCCCGACGGCCCGGCCCCCACCGGCGAGCGCTACTGCATCAACTCCGTGGCCCTCACGCTGGACACCGGGGAGGGGTAGCGGTCAGCCATCGGTCCCCAGCCGCCAGCCGCCAGCCGCCAGCCGCCAGCCGCCAGCCGCCAGCCGCCAGCCGCCAGCCGCCAGCCGGGGATTGAACCGCGAAGGCGCGAAGGGCGCAAAGGGAAGAAGAGCCTCCAGCGATCAGCCGCCAGTTGAAAGTGGCTGCCTGCCCTCAAGTGCTGGCACCGAGAGCGTGCGTGACGGCTGATGGCAGGCAGTGCTGTCGTCGAGGGCGCACTCCCACTGGCTGCTGGAGACTGGTCGCTTACAACTTGAGCCCCTTTGCGCCCTTCGCGCCTTCGCGGTTCAATCCCCTGGTAGCTGGTAGCTGGTAGCTGGTAGCTGGTAGCTGGTAGCTGGTAGCTGGTAGCTGGTAGCTGGTAGCTGGTAGCTGGTAGCTGGTAGCTGGCGTCCCGCGCGGCTTTGCGGTTCAATCCTCCCGAATGCCGCGTCGGCCTCGGTTGCGCCGGCGTCGATCGTGTCGCTGCTATCGAGTCGAACCCTTGGATATCGCCCTGCTCAAGACCTTCATCGAGGTCGCCCGTCATCGTCATTTCGGTCGCGCCGCCAGTGCGCTCTGCGTCAGTCAATCGGCGGTGAGCGCGCGGGTCAAGCTGCTCGAATCGGTGCTCGGGGTGGTGTTGTTCGAACGCCGACGCGGCGATATCCGCCTCACCGAGCCGGGGCAGCGGTTGTTGCAGCACGCCGAGCGCATCGTGCGCAGCTGGGCGCGGGCGCGCGCCGAGCTCGTCGGCGAGCAGCGTCACACCCTCGCGCTCGGCTGCATCCCGGATCTGTGGTCGCTCGGGGTGCGCGAGCGGGTTGCCGTGCTGCGCCGGGCGCAGCCCTGGGTGGAGCTGCGCCTGGAGCTGCTGTCGGCGGCGACGCTGCTACAGCGTCTGGCCGATGGCTCCCTGGACCTCGCGCTGCTCGGCGAGCCGGTCGAGTCGCGCTGCTGTCCGAGCGAGCCGCTGGCGCGCGTCGAGCTGGTGCTGGCCAGCAGCGAATCCGACATCGGGCTGGAGCGGGCGCTCGGCGAGGGCTATATCCTGGTCGATTGGGGGACACGCTTCCTGACCATGCACGCCGAGCGTCTGGCCGTCGATCTGGCCTGCCGGATGCGAGTCGATCAGGGACGGGCGGCGCTCGATCTGTTGCGCGAGATCGGTGGCTCGGCCTATCTGCCGCGGCCATGGGTCGAGTCGGCGGCGCGCGAGGGCTGGCTGACGGCGGTGGCCGCGGCCCCCAGCTTCTCGTTGCATCCGCACCTGGCGATCCGCGATGGAGTGATCGATCGCGACCCGGTCGAGACCGCGGTGGCATTGTTGCGCAAGACCGGCGAGACGCCTCCCGCGGAGGCGTTGCCGGAGTGGCCGGCGAGCGTCCGGGACGCATCGTCGGGACCCTGAACCCTGCCCCGCCCGGGGCCATGGACCTGAAATGATGCATAGTCCTTCCGAATCCGCGCCGCTGTTGCTGGGCTGGCGCGAGTGGCTGGCGCTGCCCGAGCTCGGGTTGCCGCTGATCAAGGCAAAGATCGATACCGGCGCGCGGACCTCGGCGCTGCACGCCTTCTATGTCGACCCCTTCAGTCGTGGCGGCAACCGCTATGTGCGCTTCGGCGTCCATCCGTTGAAGCAGTGCGCCGATCTGGTGATCCATGCCGAGGCCGAGGTGATCGACCGGCGGCGGGTGAGCGACTCGGGCGGACATCGCGAGGAGCGTTACGTCATCCAGACCCCGCTGCGGGTCGCGGGGCGGGAGTGGCCGATCGAGCTCACCCTGACCAACCGTGAGTCGATGCTGTTTCGCATGCTGCTCGGGCGTACCGCGATGGTCGCGGGCGCGGCCCGGGTCGATCCGGCCGGCTCCTTTCTCACCGGACGGGTCGAGGATGCCGAGGCGCGCTATCGCGGCGGCTGAGTCGTGACGCCGCTCGGCGGTGGGTGACTGGGCGCACGGGGACGGGAGTGATAACTTGCCTGCAACGGGCGCTCGTCGCTCCCAAGGTTCTGGCGTCCGCCCTTGTCCATCGGCATCCGGGAGATGCGAGACCTTGGCGAGCAACGCACTGCGCAATTTCTTCGTCCTCTATCTCGGTGCACTGGCGCTGATCGGTGCCGGGGTCGCCTTCTTCGTCGCCGCCGAGATCCGTCACGCCCACGCGGTGAAGGCCGTTGCCGATGGCGAGATGGTCACGCGCGCCGCGCAGCTGGCCCGTCAGCATCTGCGCGATGCGATCAGCGACGTCGAGTATCTGATCCGTCTGCCGGCGTTGCGCGACGCGGTGGCCGGGCGGCGCGCCGACGCCATGCCCCGGCTGGCGCGACAGTTCTCCCTCTACATGATCGCCAACCCCAAGTTCGACCAGCTGCGCTGGATCGGCAGCGATGGTCGCGAGCGGATGCGGGTCGACTGGGTCGACGGACAGCCTCGGCAGGTCGCGGCGTCGCGTCTGCAGGACAAGTCGGGACGCCGCTATTTCCAGGTCGCCAGCGCGCTGCCTCCAGGGGGGGTCCATGTCTCGCGGCTGGACCTCAACATCGAGCACGGCATCATCGAGCGACCGCTCAAGCCGGTCTATCGGGTGGCGCTGCCGGTGTTCAGCGATGCTGGTGAGCGCCACGGCATCCTGATCGCCAACTATCTCGGCGCGCCGTTGCTCGATGCCGTGGTGGCCGCCGTCGGTGACGATGGTGCGCGGCTGATGGTGGTCGATCAAGATGGCGCCTGGCTGCGCAGCCAGGATCCCGCCGACGAATGGGGCTTCGCGCTCGGGACCCAGGTCAGCCTGGGGGCGCGCTATCCCGAGCTCTGGGCGGCGATCCAGGCCGCGCCGAGTGGCCAGCGTCAGGACGAGAGCGGTCTGTGGACCTGGGAGACCGTGGTGCCGTTGCAGGAGGTGGCGAGCAGCCTGCCGCCGGGCTCCTCCGAGCCGGCACCCTTGGTGGTGGGGCCGCAGGATCATCGCTGGACGGTCCTGGCGCGTCTCGAACCGCAGCAGCTGGCGGCGATGTATGGTCGCGTCATCGCCTCGGTGGCGGGTGTCAGCGTGGTGATGGCGCTGGTGGCGGCGCTGTTGTGTGTGCTGATCACCCGCTCGCAGTTTCGTATCGAGCGACTCAATCAGGCGCTCGAGCAGCGTGCCGAGGCGGCCGAGATGGCGACACGGGCCAAGGCCGACTTCCTCGCCAACATGAGCCACGAGATCCGCACCCCGATGAACGCCATCCTCGGGTTCAGCTATCTGCTCGGCAAGATGACCCTGCCCGACCGTGCCGGCGTGCTGGTCGGGCGTATCCAGACGGCGGGACGCACCCTGCAGGGGATCATCGACGACATCCTCAACTTCTCGCGTATCGAGGCCGGCGGGGTGGAGATCCTCGATCGCCCCTTCGACCTGGCCGAGCTGCTCGACGAGGTTCGCGAGCTGATGGCGCTCGAGGCCGCGGAGAAGCGCCTGAACCTGCAGCTGCTGCCGGTCCCGGAAGGATGCGAGCGGCTGCGTGGAGACCCGCTGCGGATCGAACAGGTGCTGGTCAACCTGATCGGCAACGCGCTCAAGTTCACCGAGCGTGGCGAGGTGACGGTGGCCGTGGAGCGACTGCGCGAGGCCGAGGCGCGACAGGTATGGCTGCGCTTCTCGGTGACCGATACCGGCATCGGCATCGCGCCGTCCCAGCAGCGCGACATCTTCTCGCCCTTCACCCAGGTCGATGTCTCCTCCACCCGACGCTTCGGAGGCACCGGGCTGGGGCTGGCAATCTGTCAGCGGCTGGTCGAGGAGATGGGCGGGCGCATCGGCGTCGAGAGCGCGCCGGGGCAGGGGAGCCGCTTCTGGTTCACCCTGGGGTTCGAGGTTCTTGCCCCGCAGGAGGTCGGTGATGGCGCATCCCGGTCGGACGAGGTCGGTCGCGAGGCGCTGAGCCTCGCCGGACTGCAGGTCATGGTGGTCGACGACAGCGAGATCAATCGCGATCTGGCCCGGACCATTCTCGCTGACGTCGGCGCCGAGGTGGTGCTGGCCGACAACGGACGCGAGGCGGTCGACTGGCTCAACGCCCATCCCGATAGTGTCGATCTGGTGCTGATGGACATCCAGATGCCGGTCCTCGACGGTTACGAGGCGACGCGACAGATCCGCGCCAACCCGGCGCTCGAGCGGGTCCCGGTGGTGGCGGTCAGCGCCGGGGTGCTCGAGAGCGAGCGCCAGGCGGCGCTCGATGCCGGCATGTGCGCCTTCGTCGGCAAGCCGTTCGACGTCGACGAGGTGGTGGCGCTGATCGCGCGCCTGACCAGGCGCCGGGTTGCCGCGCGGGCGGGACGCCGCCAGCCCGCGCCCGCGCCGCACTACCCCGGCCTGGATGTCGAGCGCGGCCTGGCGCTGTGGCGTGATGCCAAGCGCTATCGGCGTTATCTGCGCCAGTTCGTGCGCGATCATGGCGAGGATGCCAGGCTGCTCGGTGCGGTCGATATCGAGTCGGGCGAGCGCCTGACCCATAAGCTCAAGGGTGCTGCGGGCAATCTCGGACTGACCGATGTGGCCGAGGCGGCCATGGCGCTCAACCAGCTCCAGCGCCAGGGTCGGGATGACACCGAGGAGGCGCGCGCGCGGCTGCAGCGGGCGCTCGATCAGGCCCTTGCCAGCATCGAGCGCTTCGCTCCGGCTGGTGCCGAGACGCCGCCGGCGACCGCAGTCGCCGCGGGAGTGGATCCAGAACGGGCGCGGGCGTTGCTCGGCGAGCTGCTTGCGGCCCTCGACAGCGACAGTCCGGCGGCGATCAAGCCGTTGCTCGCCGATCTCGAGGGCCTGCTCGGGCCGTCTGCGGTGGAGACGCTGCGCGAGGCGGTCGAGCACTTCGACTTCCGTGGCGGCGAGACGGCGGTGCACCGGCTCGCCGAGACGCTGGAGGTGAGGCTCTGAGCCGCTGGCTCAGGCGGCAGTCTTGTTGCAGTCCTCGCCGTCCTCGCTGTCGTCTCTGTCGTCGCCGTCCGCCGTGGCGAGCGCGGCCAGGGTGAGGGTGCCGAGCACCGCCTCGCGACTCTCCTCGAGGCGTGCCTCGAGCGTGCCGAGCGCCGCCTCGGGCGGGCGCGGCCGATAGCCGTCCTCCTCTTCCTCGAAGCTGCGGATCCGCGCCAGCAGCCAGGCGATGGTGATGCGCCCGGGGTCCTGCGCGGGGACGTAGCCGACCGGTTCGGTGGCGGTGGCGAGCACCACCTCGCGTGACTCGAGCAGCCGCAGCGGCTGTTCGAGCACGCCCTCGGCCACCCCCAGTTCGGCGGCCAATTCGACCTGGCTCGGCGCGGTCTGGCCGCGGTGGTGGGCGCGGGCGATGCGCGCGGCCAACTGCAGGGGCAGGCGCTCGCGCAGCCGGTTGCTCAGTCGCGGCTCGCGGGTGCGACCGTCGAGATAGTGCGGGTGCTGGTGGTAGAAGGCGATGCTCGCGCCGACCAGCAGGATCAGCCAGGCGACATAGATCCAGATCATCAGCAGGATGAGGATCGCCAGGCTGGAGTAGATCGCGGTATAGCGGGTGGAGCCGCCGATGAAGGTCGAGAACAGCGCCCCGGCCGCCTCCCACAGCAGGCCCGCGGCCAGCGCCCCGACCAGCGCCGAGACGATGCGCACCCGGGCGTTGGGGACGAACATGTAGAAGAAGGCGAAGGTCAGCGAGATCAGCAGATAGGGCGCGAGCAGCCGCGCCAGTTCGAGCAGCACCCCGAGCGGGGCGACCGCCATCAGCGAGCGCACATAGACGTTGTCGCCGAGCGAGGCCGAGAGCCCGAGCGCGGAGAAGAACAGCACCGGCCCGACCAGCAGCACGCTCATGTACTGGGTGAAGCGCTGGGCGAAGGGGCGCGGCCGCTCGACCCGCCAGGTGTAGTTGAACGCCTGCTCGATCTTCTGGATCAACGAGATCACGGTATAGAGCAGCAGCGCCAGACCGACCGATCCGAGCACCCCGACCTGCATCCGGTCGACGAACTCGATCAGCCGGGTGTTGATCTCCTGGCCCGACTCGCCGAGTGGCGCCAGGGCATTCTGCAGCAGGGGTTCGAGCTGGTTGTGGACGCCGAAGCCCTTGAGCACCGAGAAGCTCACCGCCAGCAGCGGCACCAGCGAGAGCAGGGTGGTGTAGACCAGTCCCATGGCGTGGAGCCTGAGGTTGCCCTCGGTGAGATCGCGCGCGAGGGCGTGGAGCAGCCGCGCCAGGCAGATCAGCGGTCGCTGCCAGCGTGGACGCGTGCCGCGCTCGCTCCACAGTATCTGCTCCAGTCGTGTGACGAAGGCTGTCTTGGCCTGCATGGTGGCTGCCCCGATGATCGTTGTCTCGGCCCGGCTCGTTGGGCCCGGGCGCGAGATGCTATCCTTGTCGCCCACGGCGGGATCCGGCGCCTCGCCGGCGTGTCTCCCGGGCCCCGATCCTACCCGTCCGGGCGACCGATGCAAGGCGGCAGCGACGGTCCGTCAGCGCCGCCGTCCCCCTGGTTTCCTGATGCGGAGTCCCCGAGCCATGACTGTCCTGTCCCGTGCGCCTGTGCTGCTGTTGCTGTCGTTGATCCTGGTCGGACCGCTCCGGGCCGATGTCCTGGACACCCTGCCCGAGCCGCTGCCGGCGCCGGACTTCGGCCTCGACACCCCGGCGGGCGAGACGCTGCGACTGGCCGACTATCGTGGCCGGGTGGTGATCCTCAATTTCTGGGCGACCTGGTGCCCGCCCTGTCGCGCCGAGATGCCCTCGATGCAGCGCGCCTACGAGGCATTGGCCGACGACGGGGTGGAGATCCTCGCCATCAACGTCGACGAGGACGCCGCCACCGTCGCCGATTTCGGCGCGCGTTTCGGGCTCGGCTTCCCGCTGCTGGTCGATCCCGGCTCGACGGTGACGCTCGACTACGGGGTGCGCGGGCTGCCGACCTCCTATGTCATCGACCCCGAGGGTCGGGTGGCGCTCGAACTGCTCGGCGATCTTGCCTGGGACGCCCCCGAGGTGCTCGATCAGGTGCGTGCGCTGACCTCGCCCTGACCCCGTCCCGCCCCCTGATCGAACGATCCACGCTGGTCTCGGTGCGGCTGGCCCCCGGGGCGCCCGGGCGCCTATCCCGGCGCGGATCGTGATGGGTTTTATCGAACTCCCCGGGCCGCCGGGCCGCTTAGACTAGGGTCGCCGTGAGCGCCTCGACCGCCCCAGACACACAACCGCGAAGGACCCCCGTGGAACCCAGCTTCGTTCATCTCCACGTCCACTCCGAGTACTCCCTGGTCGACGGCCTGGTGCGGATCAAACCGTTGATCAAGGCCACCGCCGCCGCCGGGATGCCCGCCGTGGCGATCACCGACCAGTGCAACCTGTTCGCGCTGGTGCGCTTCTACAAGGCCGCGCTCGGCGCCGGCATCAAGCCGATCGCCGGCGCCGATCTGCTGATCCGCGACCCCGACGACGCCAACCGACCCTTCCGGCTGGTACTGCTGGTGGAGAACGCCACCGGCTATCGCAACCTCACCCGGCTGATCTCGCGCGGCTATGTCGACGGTCAGCACCAGGGCGTGGCCATGGTCGAGCGCGATTGGGTGGAGGCCGCCGCCGAGGGCCTGATCGCGCTCTCCGGCGGTCCCGAGGGCGATGTCGGCCGGGCGCTGCTCGACGGCGACGCGGCGCTCGCCGAGCGGCGTCTGGCGCGCTGGCAGGCAGTGTTCGGCGATCGCTACTATCTCGAGCTGATCCGCACCGGCCGACCGCGCGAGGCGCGGCTGGTCGAGTCGAGCGTGGCGCTGGCGCTGCGCTGCGACGCCCCGGTGGTGGCCACCAACGACGTGCGCTTCCTCGCCGCGGCGGACTTCGACGCCCACGAGGTGCGGGTGTGCATCCACGACGGACGCACCCTCGATGACCCGCGGCGCACCCCTCGCTACAGCCCCGAGCAGTATCTGCGCACCCCGGAGGAGATGGCCGAGCTGTTCTCCGACCTGCCCGAGGCGCTGGAGAACTCGGTCGAGATCGCCAAGCGCTGCAACCTCGAACTGACCCTCGGCACCCACTCGCTGCCCGACTTCCCGGTGCCCGAGGGGATGACCATCGAGACCTTCTTCTCCGAGCAGTCGCGCCGGGGGTTGGAGTGGCGACTCGGGCGCACCTTCGACACCAGCGCGCCGGACTTCGCCGAGCGGCGCAAGGTCTATGATGAGCGCCTCGCCGTCGAGCTCGACGTGATCCTCGGCATGGGCTTCCCCGGCTACTTCCTGATCGTCGCCGACTTCATCCAGTGGGCCAAGGAACACGGTATCCCGGTGGGACCGGGCCGCGGCTCGGGCGCCGGCTCGCTGGTGGCCTACGCGCTCAAGATCACCGACCTCGACCCGATCGAGCACGACCTGCTGTTCGAGCGCTTCCTCAACCCCGAGCGCGTCTCCATGCCCGACTTCGACGTCGACTTCTGCATGGAGGGGCGCGATACCGTCATCGACTATGTCGCGCGCAAGTACGGGCGCAACGCGGTGTCGCAGATCATCACCTTCGGCACCATGGCGGCCAAGGCGGTGGTGCGCGACGTCGGGCGGGTGATGGGCCACCCCTACGGCTTCGTCGACCGGGTGGCGAAGATGGTGCCCTTCGAGCTGGGCATGACCCTGGAGAAGGCGCTGATCGAGAGCGAGGACCTGGCCGACAGCTACGAGCGCGACGAGGAGATCCGGGCGCTGATCGACATGGCGCGCAAGCTCGAGGGGCTGACGCGCAACGCCGGCAAGCACGCCGGCGGCGTGGTCATCGCCCCGACCGTGCTCACCGACTTCGCACCGCTCTACTGCGAGCCCGGCGGCGAGAATCTGGTCACCCAGTACGACAAGGACGACGTCGAGCAGGTCGGTCTGGTCAAGTTCGACTTCCTCGGTCTGCGTACCCTCACCATCATCGATTGGGCGCTCAAGACCATCAACGAGACGCGCGCGCGCAATGGCGAGGGGCCGCTCGACATCAACCTCATCGACCCGCACGATGAGACCGCCTTCGGCCTGCTCAAGCGTTGCGAGACCACCGCCGTCTTCCAGCTCGAATCGCGCGGCATGAAGGAGCTGATCAAGAAGCTCCAGCCCGACAGCTTCGAGGACATGACCGCGCTGGTGGCGCTGTTCCGTCCCGGTCCGCTGCAATCGGGCATGGTCGACGACTTCATCGACCGCAAGCACGGTCGCGCCGAGGTTGCTTATCCGCACCCCGCGCTCGAACCCATCCTCAAGCCCACCTATGGCGTCATCCTCTACCAGGAGCAGGTGATGCAGATCGCCCAGGTGCTGGCCGGCTACTCGCTCGGCGGCGCCGACCTGCTGCGTCGCGCCATGGGCAAGAAGAAACAGTCGGAGATGGACAAGCAACGCGCCATCTTCGAGAAGGGGGCGGTCGAGCGCGGCGTGGAGCTGGCCACCGCGACCTATATCTTCGACCTGATGGACAAGTTCGCCGGCTACGGCTTCAACAAGTCGCACTCGGCCGCCTACGCCCTGGTCAGCTATCACACCCTGTGGCTCAAGGCCCATTATCCGGCCGCCTTCATGGCCGCGGTGCTCAGCGCCGACATGGACAACACCGACAAGGTGGTGACCCTGATCGACGAGTGTCGGGCGATGAAGCTCGCCGTCGAGCCGCCGGCGATCAACCGCTCGGCCTATCGCTTCACCGTCTCCGGCGATCGCACCGTGATCTACGGCATGGGCGCGATCAAGGGTGTCGGCGAGGGCGCGATCGAGTCGATGATCGCCGCGCGCGAGGCCGGCGGTCCCTTCCGCGATCTCTGGGACTTCTGCCAGCGCATCGACCTGCACCGCGCCAACCGGCGGGTGCTCGAGGCGCTGATCCGCGCCGGCGCGCTCGACGAACTCGGCGCCAACCGCGCCACCCTGATGGCGGAGCTGCCGCTGGCGCTCAAGTTCGCCGAGCAGCAGCATGCCACCGAGGCGGCCGGGCAGGGCGACCTGTTCGGCGCGCTGGAGGACGCCGCGGCCCCCGAGCCCGATCCCCAGCTGGCACGTGAGCCGCACCCCGACTGGGACGACGAGCAGCGTCTGCTCGGCGAGAAGGAGACCCTCGGGCTCTATCTCACCGGTCACCCGATCGATCGCTTCGAGGAGGAACTCGGCGCCATGGTCGGGCTGCGCATCGGCCGGTTGCTCGAGACCGATCGCGACCAGGGGCGACGCGGGCGCGATCGCGAGAAGCGCACCGTGGTCGGGCTGGTGGTCGGGGTGCGTCACGGCAAGACCCAGCGCGGACGGATGGGTTCGGTGGTGCTCGATGACCGCACCGGGCGGATCGAGGCGACGGTGTTCTCCGATCTCTACGAGGAGTCTCGTCACCTGCTGCAGTCCGACCAGATCCTCGCCATCACCGGCACCCTGAGCTTCGACGAGTATCGCGACAGCTGGAGCCTGCGTGCCGACGACGTGCGCACCTTCGAGCAGGCGCGCGCCTCGCGTGCCGATCACCTGATGCTCGAACTCGATCTCTCCGACCCGGCGGCGCATACCGCCGGGCTGGCGCGGGTCGAGGCGCTCGCCGCGCTGCTCGGCGAGTACCGCGACGGCGATCTGCCGGTGCGGCTGCGCTATCGTCGTCCCGGCGCCCGCGGCGAGCTGGTGCTCGGCGAGGCCTGGCGGGTGCAGCCGACCGACCTGCTGCTCAAGCGGCTGCGCCAGCTGCTCGGCGCCGGCGCGGTGCGGGTCTCCTACGAGCGCCCGGCACGGCCCGCGCCGCAGCGCGAGCCGTCGCTGCCGCTGCGCGCCGTCTCCTGATCAGCCGCCGCCCCGGCGTCGGCGCACCAGGGCCTTCTCCAGCTCGACCAGAAACAGCACGGTGGAGCCGACCAGCACGATCGCCAGCCAGTCGCCGGCGGCGATCGGTGCGGTGCCGAAGAGCTGCTGCAGCGGTCCGAGGTAGGTGAAGGCGAGCTGGAAGAGCAGCAGCACCGCCACCGCGAGCAGGGCATAGCGGTTGCCGAGCAGGCCGCGCGCGCTGAGCACCGGGGCGTCGATGTAGCGGGCGTTGAACAGATAGAAGATCTCGAACATCACCAGGGTGTTGACCGCCACGGTGCGCGCCTCCTCGATGCTTGCCTCCCGCGCCAGCGACCACAGGAAGAGTCCGAAGGTGCCGATCATCAGGATCAGCGAGACATAGCCGATGCGCCACAGATGGCGCCGGTCGAGCACCGGCGCGCGGGCATCGCGCGGGGCGCGGGCCATCACCCCCGGTTCGGGCGGCTCGAAGGCCAGCGCCAGGGCGAGGGTGACGGCGGTGATCATGTTCACCCAGAGGATCTGCACCGGGGTCAGCGGGAACTGGTGGAAGCCCATCACCAGGGCGCCGAGCACCACCAGCGCCTCGCCGCCGTTGGTGGGGAGGATGAAGACGATCGCCTTCTTGAGGTTGTCGTAGACGGTGCGTCCCTCCTCGACGGCGTTGGCGATGGAGGCGAAGTTGTCGTCGGCGAGCACCATCTCGGCGGCCTCCTTGGCCGCCTCGGTGCCGTTGATCCCCATCGCCACGCCGACGTCGGCGCGCTTGAGCGCCGGGGCGTCGTTGACCCCGTCGCCGGTCATCGCCACCACCCGACCCTCGGCCTGCAGCGCCTCGACCAGTCGCAGCTTGTGCTCGGGGGTGACGCGGGCATAGACGTCGACCTCGCCGACCCGGGCGCGCAGCGCCGGCTCGTCGAGCCCATCGAGCTCGGCGCCGGTGAGCACCGCCTCGGGGTTGGCGAGCCCCACCTGACGGGCGATGGCGCTGGCGGTGGCGGCGTGGTCACCGGTGATCATCTTCACCCGGATACCGGCCTCGGCGCAGGCGCGCACCGCGCTGATCGCCTCGCTGCGCGGCGGGTCCTGGAGCCCGACCAGACCGAGCAGTACCAGCTCCTGGTCGAGGTCGGAGAACGCCAGCGTGGTGGTGCCACTCGGCATCGGTTTGAGCGCCACCGCGAGCACCCGCTGGCCGGCGTCGGCCAGTCGCTCCATACGCGCGAGCCAGTCGGCGCGATCGAGCGCCTGCGGCCCGTCGACGCCCTGGACCTGTTCGCAGCGCTCGAGCAGCGCCTCGGGCGCGCCCTTGACGAAGACGACGCACTCGCCCTGGTGGTCGTGGTGCAGGGTGGCCATGAACTTGTGCGCCGAGTCGAAGGGGATCAGGTCGGTGCGCGGCAGCTCGCGGTTCAACGTCTCGGGATCGAGCCCGGCCTTGATGGCGGCGACCAGCAGCGCGCCCTCCATCGGGTCGCCGCTGACCCGCCAGCCCTCGGGCTGTTGCTCCAGCGCGCTGTCGTTGCAACAGACGAGCGCCCGCAGCATGCGCCCGAGCAGCGCGTCGTCACTCGGTTGCAGCGGCTGCCCGGCGACGCTGAAGCCGCCGTGGGGGTCATAGCCGCTGCCCTCGACCTCGACCGTCTGGGTGGCATCGACCAGGGTGCGCACGGTCATCTCGTTGCGGGTGAGGGTGCCGGTCTTGTCCGAGCAGATCACCGCCACCGTGCCCAGGGTCTCGACCGCCGGCAGGCGGCGGATGATGGCGTTGCGCCCGGCCATGCGCTGCACCCCGATCGCCAGGGTGATGGTCATGATCGCCGGCAGTCCCTCGGGGATGGCTGCGACCGCGAGCCCCACCGCGGCGAGGAACATCTCGGCGGCGGTGTAGTCGCGCACCAGCACGCCGAAGGCGAAGGCCAGCCCCGCCACCAGCAGGATCACCGCGGTCAGCCAGCGCCCGAACTGGGCCATCTGGCGCAGCAGCGGGGTGGTCATCTGCTCGACTCCGGCGACCAGGGCGCTGATCCGGCCGATCTCGGTGGCGCCGCCGGTGGCCACCACCACCCCGGTGCCCTGGCCGGCGGTGACCAGGGTGCCTGAGTAGGCCATGCAGCGCCGATCGGCGAGCACGGCGTCGCTGGCCAGCGGCTCAATGTCCTTCTCGACCGGCACCGACTCGCCGGTGAGCGCCGCCTCCTCGATCTGCAGTCCCTTGACCTTGAGCAGACGCAGGTCGGCGGGGATCTTGTCGCCCGACTGCAGCTGCACCAGATCGCCCGGCACCAGATCGCTCGCCTCGACCGTGACCAGTCGGCCGTCGCGCCACACCAGGGCGTGTTGCGAGAGCATGTCGCGGATGGCGCGCAGCGCGTCCTCGGCCTTGCCCTCCTGGACGAAGCCGATGATCGCGTTGACCAGCACCACGCCGAGGATCACCCCGGCGTCGAGCCAGTGCTGGAGCAGTGCGGTGACCACCCCGGCGACCAGCAGCACATAGATCAGCACGTCGTGGAACTGGGCGAGGAAGCGCGCCCAGGGGCCGCGTTGCTTGCCCTCGGGCAGCCGGTTGGGACCGTGCTCGGCGAGGCGGCGCGCGGCGCTCGCGCCGCTCAGCCCGGCGGCCGGGGCGTCGAGTCGGGTGAGGATCTCGTCGGCATCGAAGGCGTGCCAGTCCGGCGCGGCTGGCGCGTCGGTGGTGGTGGGCGTGCGCTCGCGGTGGCGTCGCGCCAGCCACAGCACGGTGCCGACCCCGACGGCCAGCGCCGCGAGGATCCAGAGCAGGGTGAGGGGCATGTCGGACATACGGGCGGTCTCCTGTTCGCCTGGGCGGGCCCGCGCGGTGATCGCCGGGCTCCGGTGAAACGGTCTCGCCGTGGTCGTCGCGCGGGGCCAGGTCGCAACCAGGCCGGGGTTCGAGGTGTTGAACCCCATTGATCTGCGCGGACGGAGTCGGCGGTCCTGACCTCATTAGGGTATGACTCGCTCGACCAAGTTCAGTCTAGTCGGTGGGGGCCGGGTTTCAGCTTTCGGCCGCCAGCCGGAAAGACCGAACCGCAAAGACACAAAGGGCGCAAAGGGGATAAGAGCTTCCAGCGGTCAGCCTCCAGTCGCCAGTTGCGCTGCCCTCAAAGACTGACGCCGGGAGCGTGGGCCGCGGCGGATGGCAAGCGGCGCTGGCGTCGAGCGCACACACTCGCTGGAGGCTGGAGGCTGGAGGCTGGAGGCTGGAGGCTGGAGGCTGGAGGCTGGTCGCTGATCGCTGGCAGCTTGAATAGAT